>DATFML010000078.1:0-2998 GCA_035266965.1 Gammaproteobacteria bacterium | reverse complement strand
CGCATGAAAGGCGAGACGGTGGAGGAGCTGGCGGCCGCGGCCCGGGTCATGCGGGAGCTGGCAAGCCGGGTGGAGGTGGGCGGCGCGCACCTGGTGGACACCTGCGGCACCGGCGGCGACGGCGTCTGCACCTTCAATATATCCACGGCCAGCGCCATCACCGCCGCGGCGGCCGGCGCGCGGGTCGCCAAGCACGGCAACCGATCGGTTTCCAGCAGTTGCGGCAGCGCCGACGTGCTGGAAGCGGCCGGCGTCAACCTGGACCTCACGCCGGAGCAGGTCGGGCAATGCATAGAAAAGGTGGGCGTGGGTTTTCTGTTTGCGCCCCGCCATCACGGTGCCATGAAACATGCCATCGGCCCGCGCCGGGAAATGGGCGTGCGCACCCTGTTCAACCTGCTGGGCGCGCTCACCAACCCGGCCGGCGCCCCGAACCAGGTACTGGGCGTGTTCAGTGACCAGTGGGTGGAACCCCTGGCGGCGGTGTTGCAGCGCCTGGGCAGCGAACATGTGCTGGTGGTGCATGCCGAAGACGGCATGGACGAAATCAGCGGCGGAGCGCCGACCCACGTGGCGGAGCTCAAGGACGGCGATATCCGCTCCTACACCGTGACGCCGGAAGAGTTCGGTCTGCAGCGCGCGGACGTGGCGACCCTGGTGGTGCAGAGCGCCGAGCAGAGTCTGGGCGTGATCCGCGACGTGTTTGCGGGTGGCCCCGGTCCGGCCCGCGACGTGGTGGTGCTGAACGCCGGTGCCGCGATCTATGCGGCCGGTCTCGCCGAGACCCTGGAAGCCGGCGTGCAGCGGGCGCAGGAGGTGTTGGACAGCGGCGCCGCGGCCCGCAAGCTGGACGAATTGGTGGCGGTGTCCCGGGGCCTGCAGTGACGCCGGTACCGGCAGGGCGGATACGAAGCCGGCGGCGCCGGTATGGTGGACAAGCGATATGACTGATACCCCCGACATTCTCAAGAAGATCCTGCGGGTCAAGGCCGAGGAACTGGGGGCCCGGGCCCGCCGTCGCGATATCGGCGGGTTGCGGCAGGCGGTGCGGGACGCCGCACCCCCCCGGGGCTTTGTCGCCAGTCTGCGCAGTCGCATAGCGGCCGGCGCTCCCGCGGTGATCGCGGAGATCAAGAAGGCATCACCCAGCAAGGGCGTATTGCGGGAGAATTTCGACCCGGTCGCGATTGCGGTCAGCTACGCGCAGGCCGGCGCCGCCTGCCTGTCGGTGCTCACCGACGAGCAGTTCTTTCTCGGTGCGGACCGCTATCTGCAGCAGGCCCGGGAGGCCTGCGACCTGCCGGTGCTGCGCAAGGATTTCGTGATCGACCCCTACCAGGTGTACGAGGCGCGGGTGTTGGGGGCGGATTGCATACTGTTGATCGTGGCCGCCCTGGAAGACGACCAACTGCGGGAGCTGGCCGGGCTCGCCGGGGAGCTGGGCATGGATGCCCTGGTGGAGGTCCACGATCGGCACGAGCTCGAGCGGGCGCTGGCCATCCCCGGCCGGCTGGTGGGCATCAACAACCGGGATCTGCGCACGTTCCACACTGATCTGCAGACCACGCTGGATCTGCTGGAGCGGATGCCCGCCGACCGGCTGGTGGTGACCGAAAGCGGCATTCACACACCGGCGGATGTGGCCCGCATGCGCGAGCACGGCGTGCACGCCTTTCTGGTGGGGGAAGCGTTCATGAAAGCGCCCGACCCGGGTGCGAAGCTGGCAGAGTTGTTCGGCTCTAGCGGGCGCCGAACACCACGATGGTCTTCCCCCGGGCGGTGATCAGCCCCTGTTCCTCCAGGGCCTTGAGCACCCGGCCGACCATTTCCCGGGAACAGCCCACGATACGTCCGATCTCCTGGCGGGTGATACGGATCTGCATGCCTTCGGGATGGGTCATGGCGTCCGGCTGGTGGCACAGGTCCAACAGGGCGCGGGCGACCCGACCGGTGACGTCCAGAAACGCCAGATCGCCCACCTTGCGGCTGGTGTTGCGCAGACGGGTGGCCATCTGGGCCGCCAGCGCAAACAGGACATCGGGATTTTCTTCCGTCACCTGGCGGAAACGGCTGTAGCTGATCTCGGCCAACTCGCATTGGGCGCGGGTGCGGACCCAGGCGCTGCGCTTGGGCTGCTCGCTGAACAGGCCCATTTCGCCGAAGAAATCGCCCTTGTTCAGATAGGCGAGTACGATTTCGTGGCCGTCCTCGTCCTCGATCAGAACGGTCACCGAGCCTTCGATGATGTAGTACAGCACGTCCGGCGCATCGCCGGCGTAGATGATGACGCTCTTGGCCGGATAGCGCCGCCGGTGGCAATGCTCCAGAAACCGATCGATGGAGGGATTACCGGTACTCTTGCTGAGCACTGTCGCCATAGGGTTCAGGGTATCCGGTTGGCCGCAATCGAATTCATTATAGTCAAATTAACCACGATCCGATTGTAGGCAAGGGCGGTTGGGTTGTCGAATTGTGATAGGCTTCACGCATTTGCCGTGGGGAGACAGCGATGAAGGCGCGCGTCAAGTGGGTCGAGGACGTCACCTTTGTGGGCGAATCGGGCAGTGGCCACGCGGTGGTCATGGACGGGCCGCCCGAATCCGGCGGCCGCAATCTGGGCGTGCGGCCCATGGAAATGCTGCTGCTGGGCATGGGCGGTTGCACGGCCTTCGACGTGATCAACATTCTCAAGCGTGCCCGCCAGCCGGTGGACGACTGCGTGGCCGAGTTGGAGGCCGAACGGGCGGATGCCGCGCCCAAGGTGTTCACGCGCATCCACGTCCACTTCGTCGTGACCGGCCGCGGATTGTCCGAAAAGCAGGTCAAGCGGGCCATCGAACTGTCCGCGGAGAAATACTGTTCGGCATCCATCATGCTGGGCAAGTCCGCCGAGGTGACCCACGACTACGAAATCGTCGAGTCCTGATACGGTCGGCCGGGAACCCGTGTCCGCGTGCGACTCCGGGCCGATAGGAGATGTTCTTGAATCGCCCCCCGA
>DATFML010000077.1:0-10134 GCA_035266965.1 Gammaproteobacteria bacterium | reverse complement strand
CCGCCGCGCGATCTCGGTCTTGCCGACGCCGGTGGGCGTGGAAATCATGGCCCCGCCCGGCATGGAGGAAATGACCAACCAGCTGCAGAGCATGTTCCAGAATCTGGGCGGCGGGCGCACCCGCAGCCGCAAGGTCAAGGTCAAGGACGCCTTCAAGATCCTGCGCGACGAGGAGGCGGCCAAGATCATCAATGAGGAGGACATCAAGCTGCGGGCGGTGGCCACCGTGGAGCAGAACGGCATCGTGTTCCTGGACGAGATCGACAAGGTGGCCCAACGCTCCGAAAGCGGCGGCCCGGACGTGTCCCGCGAGGGTGTGCAGCGCGACCTGCTGCCGCTGGTGGAGGGCAGTACGGTGTCCACCAAGCATGGCATGGTGAAGACCGACCACATCCTGTTCATCGCATCCGGTGCGTTCCATCTGTCCAAGCCCTCGGATCTCATTCCCGAGCTGCAGGGCCGGCTTCCGATCCGGGTGGAGCTGGATGCGCTCAGCGTGGGGGATTTCGTGCGCATTCTGACCGAGCCGGATGCCTCGCTGACCGAGCAATATGCCGCCCTGATGGCCACCGAGGGCGTGCAGTTGAGCTTCACCGAAGACGGCCTGGCCCGCATCGCCGAAGTCGCCTGGGAAGTCAACGAACGCACCGAGAACATCGGTGCGCGGCGCCTGCACACGGTCATGGAGCGGCTGCTGGAAGTGATCTCCTTCGAGGCGGCGGACCGCAGCGGCCAGACGTTGACGGTGGACGCGCCGTACGTGGACGAACAGCTCTCCGAGCTCGCCCGCGACGAGGATTTGAGCCGCTACATACTGTAGAGTCCCATAACAATGGCCGTTGCCCGGATAGCGCCGGCAGGCCGCGTGCCAGATACCCAGGAGTCGAAAATGAGCACACCACGCCCCACCGACGTCCAGCTCCACCAGAAGTCCCGTGTGCTGGAACTCACCTACGAGGACGGTTCCCATTTCGAGCTGCCCTGCGAGTACCTGCGCGTGTACTCGCCCTCTGCCGAGGTGCGCGGACACGGGCCGGGACAGGAGGTTCTGCAGCTGGGCAAGGAGGACGTGAACATCGTCAACATCAAGGCCGTGGGCAACTACGCCCTGCAGTTCGAGTTCGACGACAAGCACGACACCGGCATCTACTCCTGGGAGCTGCTCTACGACCTGGGGGTCAACCAGCAGAAGTACTGGCAGCAGTACCTGGACCGGCTCAAGGAAGCCGGTTATGAGCGCAGGGAGGTGGAGCAACCGTGAGCAGACGCCCGCCGCACCGCGACGGCGAAGCCGACCCGGAAGCCGCACGGGGCACGACCCACTTCGGCTATCAGCAGGTTCCCTGGGACGAAAAGGCCAGGCGGGTCGCCGGCGTGTTCGACTCGGTCGCCGACCGCTACGACGTCATGAACGATGTCATGTCGTTGGGCATCCACCGGCTCTGGAAGCGCTTCACCATCGAGATGAGCGGCGTGCGCCGCGGTCAGCGGGTGCTGGACCTGGCGGGCGGCACCGGCGACCTGGCGGCTCGTTTCTCGCGCATGGTGGGACCCGACGGCCAGGTGGTGCTCGGCGACATCAACGCCTCCATGCTGCAACGGGGGCGGGAGCGGCTGACCGATCGGGGCGTGGCCGGCAACCTGCAGTACGTGCAGGTCACCGCCGAAGCGCTGCCGTTTCCCGACGACCATTTCGACTGCATCACCATCGCCTTCGGTCTGCGCAACGTCACCGACAAGGATGCGGCGCTGGCGTCCATGTATCGCGTGCTGAAGCCCGGCGGCCGGCTGCTGGTGCTGGAGTTTTCCCATCCCAGGGCGCCGGGGCTCAAACCGCTGTATGACCTGTACTCGTTCAGAATGCTGCCGCTCATGGGCCGGCTGATCGCCCACGACGAAGCCAGCTACCGCTACCTGGCCGAATCGATTCGCCTGCATCCGGACCAGGAGACCCTCAAACAGATGATGGAACAGGCCGGCTTCGAGCGCTGTGAGTATTTCAACCTCACCGGCGGCATCGTGGCCCTGCACCGCGGTTACAAGTTTTGAAGCTCGGCGGCCCCAGCTCCCATCTTACCTGTGGGCGGCCTGTCCGGCAGTTCGTGCTGCGCCCTTTCCCCGCGCGAGCGCATCCGGCGGGGGACGCGCCATGAGCGCACCGGGTTGGCTGAGCGCCGCCGTGGAAAGCGGGCTCAATCGCTACATGACCCTGGACCCCCAGGCGATGTCTGCCCTCGCGGAGCTGGAAGGGAAGGTCATTGCGCTGGAGGTGACCGGACTGGAACTGGAGTTGTATTTCCTGCCCGGCGCGGACGGGGTGCAGGTGCTGGGCCGCTATGAGGGCGAAGCGGACACCCGGCTGCGGGGTACGCCCCTGTCCCTGGCGCGCCTTGGCGTGCAGCGGGGCGTGGACACCGGCGCGTTCGGCGGCGAAATCGAAATCAGCGGCGACACCGAAACCGGCCAGCGCTTCAAAGAGGCCCTGGACCGGGTGGAGCTGGACTGGGAAGAGTGGTTGTCCCGTGTCACCGGCGATGTCGTCGCCCATCAGCTGGGCAGTGCCGTGCGTCGCTTTTCCGAGTATCTCAACAGCGCCGCCGAGACCCTGGTGACCGACACCGACGAGTATCTGCACGAAGAGGCGCGGCTGGTGCCCACCCGCATTGAAATCGACAACTTCATGGACGATGTGGACAGTCTGCGGATGGCCGCGGACCGGCTCGAGGCGCGTGTACGACGGCTGGCAGGGACGCTCGACGAGGAGGCGGGGCCGCAAGCATGACAGTTGCCGCCGCCCCGGTACAGCCATGAGTCCCTTGCTCGGTCCCGGCCAGATCTGGCGGGTGCTGTACATCAACCTGGTGCTCATGCGCCACGGCCTGGACGAGGTCATTCTCGCCACCCATCTGTTCCGGCCGTTCCGCTTCCTGTTGTATGTGGCGCCGTGGAACTGGCTGCGCCGCAAACAGGCGCCGCGCGGGGAACGTATCCGCCGTGCACTGGAGGACCTCGGGCCCATCTTCGTCAAGTTCGGCCAGATCCTGTCCACCCGCCGCGACCTGATGCCGGACGACATCGCCGAGGAGCTGGCGCGGCTGCAGGACCGGGTGCCGCCGTTTGCGGGCGAGCGCGCTCGCGGGCTGATCGAGAAGGCCTACGGACACCCCCTCAGCGAGGTGTTTCTGGAATTCGACGAAACGCCGCTCGCATCGGCCTCCATCGCCCAGGTCCATGCCGCCCGCCTGCACGACGGGCGCGACGTGGTGATCAAGGTGCTGCGCCCCGATATCGAGCGGGTCATCCGGCGGGACGTGAGCCTGATGCGCTACGTAGCCGGTCTCGCGGAGGACTACTGGCGCGAAGGCAAACGGTTGCGCCCGCGGGAAGTGGTCGCCGAGTTCGAGAAAACCCTCTACGACGAGCTGGACCTGCTGCGCGAGGCCGCCAACGCATCGCAGCTGCGGCGCAACTTCATGGGCTCTGCGCTGCTGTACGTGCCGGAGGTGCATTGGCCCTACTGCCGGCGCAACGTGATGGTGGTGGAGCGCATATCGGGCACGCCCATCGGCGACATCGCGGGTCTGCGCGCCCAGGGCATCGACTTCAAGGCGCTGGCCGAGCGCGGCGTGGAAATCTTTTTCACCCAGGTATTCCGCGACAACTTCTTTCACGCCGACATGCACCCCGGCAATATCTTCGTCAGTCCCGAGGGCCGTTACGTGGCGGTGGACTTCGGCATCATGGGCACCCTCAATCCCACCGACCAACGCTATCTGGCGGAAAATTTCGTGGCCTTCTTCCGGCGCGACTACCGGCGCGTCGCGGAGCTGCATGTGGAGTCCGAGTGGGTGCCGGCCAGCACCCGCGTGGACGAGTTCGAATCGTCCATCCGTACGGTCTGCGAGCCCATCTTCGAGCGGCCCCTGAAGGACATTTCCTTCGGGCAGCTGCTGCTGCGTCTGTTTCAGACGGCGCGGCGCTTCAACATGCAGGTGCAGCCGCAACTGGTGCTGCTGCAGAAGACCCTGCTCAACATCGAGGGACTGGGACGGCAGCTGTATCCGGACCTGGATCTGTGGCAGACCGCCAAGCCCTTCCTGGAACGCTGGATGAGCGAACAGGTGGGGGTACGCGCTTTCGCGAGCAATCTGAAGAGCAGTGTCCCCACCTGGGCCGAAAGCCTGCCCGAGCTGCCCCAGCTCGTTCACCACACCTTCAAACAGGCGTCCGAAGGCAAGCTGCGGGTGGAATGGACGTCCGCAGAGCTGCGCGAGCTGCGGCGCGACCTGGCGCGCCACAACCGTCGCACGCTGGCCACCATCATGGGCGCCGCCCTGATCGTCAGCGGTGTGTTGCTGCTGGGGCTGGGGGGCTACCAGGTGACCACGCTGGCCGACGTACCGGTGCTGTCCTGGGTGTTCGGGGGGCTGGGCGTGGCGCTGGTGGGGTTCGCCTGGTCACGGTGAGGCGGCCACGCTCAGCCGCGCAGGCGCTGACGCAGATAGATGGTGGCCACCAGCAACACCAGCAGAATCACCCATACCAGAATATAGGTCAGCATGGACTGGCGGGCCTTGCGCTTTTCCCACCAGGTGCGGGGCTTGACGCCGCGTAGCAGGAACACCACCTTGGCCGACAGGTTCACGCACACCACGTTGACCGCCAGCAGCAGGCCCGCTCCCAGGGCATGGGTGAGCTGGCCGGCGCCCAGCATCAGACCGGCCGCGGCGGTGGGTGGCAGCAGCGCCACGGCCACCATGACGCCCACCAGCGCCGTGGGTACGCCGGTGGTCAGGGACAGCGCCGCCGCCGCTCCCGAGGCCAGGGCCAGAGCAATGCTTTCCAGACCCACGTCGGTGCGCGCCATCAGCGCCGCACTGTGCAGATCCAGCGGCCAGAACAGACCGATCAGCCAGCTCAGGGCCAGGGCGAGACCCAGACCCGCCAGGTTGGTGCGCAATGCCTGCCACAGCAGATCCCGATCCCCCAGCGAGGTGGCGAAGGCCAGCGCGATGTTCGGCCCCAGCAGGGGCGCGATGACCATGGCACCCACCACCACCGCCACGTTGTTTTCGATCATGCCGATGGCCGCCACGATGGTGGACAGCACCACCATCAACAGGAACGTGCCCTCCAGCCTGGCACCGCGCTCGATCTGGTTGTAGAGCTCTTCGCGGGTGGTGCTGATGCGCCGCGCCTCGGCGTCGGCATCCTCCTCGGGCCGGGGCAGAACGGCATCCACCGGCAGCACCAGAATGCGGCTGTTTTCGCTGCCGGACAGCAGGCTCTGCAGGGCGTCCAGGACGGTCTGACTCTGCTCCCCGGAAACCAGCATGCGCACGGTACGGCGGCCGTCCTCGCAGGGGCTGCCGCACCAGTGGTCGATGGCGCCGTGCTGCTCGGCAATGCTGTTGAGGGTGTCCACATGGCCCGCTTCGGCCACCACTTCGATCACGCGCATGGCAGCGGCACACATGGCGGGCGCGGGGAGGCCGCGCCGACGGGGGGACGTGGGAAAGGGCAAAGGCTTACGCGGCGGCGGGCGCGCCTGGGATGATATCGGTCAGGGCCGGTAGCGGCCCCTGTTAGTGCGACGTGGACGCCTGCCATGTCCGCCGTTGGGTCTGCTGCAGTTCGATGAGCCGCTTCACCGGCACCAGCCGCACCCCGTAGAGATGCAGTTGCGGCAGCAGCCCTCGCAGCACGGCCATGGTACGGGGATAGGGATGTCCGATGGCCACGGCGCTGCCGTCGCGCCGGGCCAGCACCAGCAGGCGCATGAACTGCGCGCGGATGGCGGCACTGTGACGGTCGTCATCGAGAAACACGTTGCGACGCGTGGTGGGCAGCCCGGTTTCCAATGCCACCTGCTCGGCGACGGTACGGCGCGTCGTGCGGCTGTCCACGAAGAACAGGCCGCGTCGGGCCAGGGCGTGCATCAGCCAGGCCATGTCGCCGGGATGCTGGGTCAACAGGCTGCCCATGTGATTGTTCACCCCCGATACATAGGGCACGTCGGCCAGATCCCGGGTCAGGGTGTGCAGAAACTCGCGGCGTGTCATGTGCAGGGTGAGTCCGCCCGGATCGAGCCGTCCGTAGTCCTCCGACTGCATGGGCAGATGGAGGATGACCTCCTTGCCGTGCCCATGGGCCAGCTTGGCCAGCAGACGGGCATGGGGACTGCGGGGCAGGATGGCGCAGGCGATGGGCCCGGGCAGGCGGATTGCCTGTTCGCCGGTATCGAGCCGGTAGCCGAGATCGTCGATGATGATGCTGATGACCGGCTGCTGCGAGTGCGCCACCGGGTGCTTTGCGGGCGGAGTGCGAGCCGGACCGGCAAAGGCGCCGCCGGCGTACACCGCCGCCAGCAACAGGACGGTCCGCTGCCAGAGCCGGGGCCGGCAGCGGACCGCTGCGATCATTTCAGGACTTCCCGCTGGATATGCAGGCCCCTCAGCATGTTCAGGGCCTGATAGAGCTCGAAGTCGCTGGCGGCCAGCTTCTTCTCCTTGCTGGTATCGGCGGCACTGGCGGCCTCCCGGCCGGCGTTCTTCTTGGCATTGCCGTTGACCAGATGTCCGGTCAGATCCGCTTCCTTGATGACTTCGCCGTTGTTGGCGGCGGCCACCTTGGCCGGCTCCAGGCGCACATCGGGGGTGATGCCTTCGGCCTGGATGGAGCGCCCGGACGGCGTGTAGTAACGGGCGGTGGTCAGCTTGATGGCGGTTCCGTTGCCCAGCGGCACGATGGTCTGCACCGAGCCCTTACCGAAGGTCTGCTGACCCATGATGATGGCGCGATGGTGATCCTGCAGCGCCCCGGACACGATCTCGGAAGCCGACGCCGAGCCCTGGTTCACCAGCACCACCATGGGCGCGCCGTGCAGAATGTCGCCCGGGGTGGCGCTGAAGCGCAACCGCGAATCCGGCACCCGTCCCTTGGTGTACACGATCAGCCCTTTCTTGATGAAGGCGTCGGACACCGCCACCGCCGCGTTGAGCACGCCGCCGGGGTTGTTGCGCAGATCCAGCACCAGGCCTTTGAGCGAGCCGCCGGCCTCCTTCTTCAGCTTGTCCACCGCGTCCACCACGGCGTTGCCGGTCTTGGCCTGGAACTGGGAGATGCGCACATAGCCGTAACCGGGCTCCAGCATCCGGCTCTTGACGCTCTTGACGTGGATGATGGCCCGCGTAAGGGTGAATTTCAGGGGTTTCTGGGCGCCCTCGCGGACCACGGTCAGGGTGATCTTCGTGCCGGGCTTGCCCCGCATGCGGTTGACGGCGTCATTGAGGGTCATGCCCTTGACCGGGGTGTCGTCCAGGCGAATGATCAGGTCGCCCGACTTGATGCCGGCACGCTGGGCGGGCGTATCGTCGATGGGGGAGACGACCTTGATGAAGCCGTCCTCCATGCCCACCTCGATGCCCAGACCGCCGAACTGACCGGTGGTCCCCACCTGCAGTTCCTTGAACTGCCGTTTGTCCAGATAAGCCGAGTGCGGATCCAGCCCCGCCATCATTCCCCGGATCGCGTCCTGCATCAGGGTGTTGTCGGAGACCGGTTCCACGTAATCCTTCTTGATGCGCGCATACACGTTGGTGAATTCGCGCAGCTGCGTGAGCGGCAGGCCGGCCTGGGCAGACGCGTTTTCGCGCTCGGCGAACACGGTGTGCGTGAGGCTCAGGGACACGCCGAGTATTGCCCCCGAGAGGACCAGCAGCAGGCCTTGCTTAGTGAATTTCATTGAGGTTTTCCATCGGCGGGAGCCGGCCCGCTCTTCAGATCGATTGGCTCATGATACCGCAGTTACGGGCTGGCGGACCAACGCCGACCGCTCTGCAGATCGGCCGACCATAGCACAGGGTCCGCGGGCGCGGAATGCGGTACGGCCGACGGGACCCCGGGGCGGCTCGGCGCGGGTCGGTCAGGCGGATGGTCACAAGGCGCAAAAGGGCCGGAAAGCCGGGTTACCGGTAATGAGTGCGCACTGCGAGCACCCTTGCAACGGCGTGAGCGCCGTTTAAGGGGCTGTGCACAGGTTCCCTAGTGCGCCGTCGCCACCCGCGGGGGCCGCCCGTGACACCAGCGCATGGGGTTGATGGTATGCCCGTGGGAGCGCAGCTCGAAGTACACGCCGCTGTGACTGACCCCGCCGGAGTCGCCGGTCAGGGCGACCGGCTCGCCGGCCTCCACCCAATCCCCCACCTGTTTGAGAAGCACCTGATTGTGACCGTACAGGCTCATGTAGCCGTCGCCGTGATCGATGATCATCAGCAACCCGAAGCCCCGCAGCCAATCCGCAAAGGCGACCCGGCCCCGGGCCACCGCACGCACCTCCTGGCCCGGAGGAGCGGCGATGAACACGCCCCGCCAGCGCAGGTTGCTGCCTTCGCGGGGCGCACCGTAGCGGGCCAGCAGGTGACCCGCGACCGGCCAGGGAAGACGTCCCTTGAGGTCGCGGAACGGGCGCTGTTCACCGGCTTGCGCCGGGATGTCGGCCAGCGCCTTCTGCAGTTTGCGCACGAGATCCTGCAGTCGGCGCTCGTTATGGGTCATGTGGGTCAGGCGCTCGGATTTGCTCTCGATGCGCGCCTTCAGGTGGGCAAGTACGGCCGCCCGGGAGGCGCGCTCCTTTTGCAGTCGGTCCCGCTCGTCGCCGCGCTGGTCCCGCAAGCGGGTGAGCTGCGCCGTTTCCTTGTTGATGGACTGCCGCACTTCGGCCAGGCGCTGCAGATGGTGGCGCACCTCGCCGATGCGCTTGGCGCGCGCTCTGGCAATGTAGCGGTAGTACACCAGCATCCTGCTGATGGTGGCGGGATCACGCTGATTGAGAATCAACTTGAGCTCTTCCTGACGCCCCATGGCATAGGCCGCCCGCACCTGGCGCGCGAGGCCGGCGCGCAGGTGATCCAGCGCCTTCTGCTCGTCGGCCCGCCGTTTGCGCAGCTGCTGCAGACGGCTGCGATGCTGGGCCAGTGCGGTGCTCAGGTCGTGCAGGCTGCCCGTGAGCTTGGCGATGCGCACTTCGGTGCTGTGCAACTGACGGCTGAGGGTGCTTTGCTTGGCCCGGTCCTTGTCCAGGCTGTCCCGCAGAGCTTTGATGCTGGAGCGCAGCTTGCGCAGCTGGGCGGCGCTGGCACCGGCATCGGGACCGGCGAGGGACAGCGACGGCGCCAGGCAAGCGACCAGCAGCGAAGCGGCAAGCCACACCATAACGAAGGGGCTCCGGAAGATCCGGCCTTGGAATCGGTGGCGGGGATGGACGGCGTGAAACACGGGTTTGCAGTGCCTAGCGGCTGTCCCTTCGGCGGGTCCGAGGACGACAATGGGAAACCGGCGCCGTTTTCCGGATTGCTGTCGGCGCCGGTTCCCGCTATCTGGCGCTCGCCCGGCGCAAAGAGGCGGGCAAGCGCCGTTTACAAACATTCCGAACGCCTTTGCAGCGCCGTGAGCGCCGCTTCAGGGGCCCGTGCAGAGGTTCCCTAGGAAACGTCCCGGGTTTCCAACTCGGGCTGGCCGCCACCGGCCTCCTCGGCGACCGGCGCCAGCAGAGACCTGCCGCTCATCTCATGGGGCTTGGGCAGCCGCATCAGCTCAAGCATGGTGGGCGCCACGTCACACAACGACCCGCCGGTGGCGAGACTGGCCGGCCGCCCCACGTAAATCAACGGCACCGGGTTGGTGGTATGGGCCGTGTGGGCCTGCCCGGTATCCTGTCCACGCATCTGCTCCGCGTTGCCGTGGTCGGCGGTGATCAGCATCTCGCCCCCCGACTGACGCAGCGCGGTCTGCACCCGTCCCAGACAGCGGTCGATGGTCTCGATGGCGGCGACCGCGGCATCGAAGTTGCCGGTATGTCCGACCATGTCCGGGTTGGCATAGTTGCAGATGATGACGTCGTACCTGCCGCTGCCGATGGCCTCCACGAGCCGGTCGGTCACCTCCGGCGCACTCATCTGCGGCTTCAGATCGTAGGTGGCCACCAGCGGCGAAGGCACCAGGATGCGGTCTTCACCTTCGAAAGGCTCTTCACGGCCGCCGTTGAAGAAGAACGTCACATGGGCATACTTTTCCGTTTCCGCCAGACGCAGCTGATGAAGCCCGAGGTTCGCCATGTACTGGCCGAACACGTTG
>DATFML010000076.1:0-3745 GCA_035266965.1 Gammaproteobacteria bacterium | reverse complement strand
GACCGGTGGGCGCTGCCCGAATGGTATCGTCCGGGGACGATCAGTGCGCAATTCCCAGCGCCTTGGCGAATTTGTCCATCGGCGGGACCCCGGGAATGCCCTGCCAGTGGCCGTCGACATCCTTGAATACAACCCCGGGCGTGCCTTGGAAGCGCAGTTGCTTCATGTATGCCAGATGCTTGGCCAGTATGCGCTTGTATTTCTCCGGAATCGGCTTGAGCTCGGCGATGCCGCCCTCTTCATGCTTCAGATTGAAAAGGTCTTCGTCCTCAGCCAGCGCTTTCGCGCCGTCCTTGGCCGCCAGAATCGCCGCGGCGCGGGCGGCACTTGAAGCCTTCAGAAAGCCCACCAGGACCCAATGGATCCTCACTTTTCCGTCGGCGACCCATTTTCTCGTCAACTCCCACAGCTTTCGGCAGTAGTAGCAGTTCGGGTCGGCGAAGACGTAGATTTCAGGTGCTCCCGCCTTGCCTTCGCTCACCAGACCGGGCGAACCGGCAAGCGCCTTGACCACGGCGGCATAGTCCGGTTTGGGTATGTATTGGTCGGCGTACTTGTCCGTCAGGTTCTTCCCCTCGGCGTTCAGCAGCGCACCGGAGATGAGGAAGTCCTTGTAGGTGTATATGACGCCATAGTGGCCGCCGCTTTCCTTGACGACGAAGCCGGTGACACCCGGAGCATCCGTCTGGAACGTCTTTACAACGGTCAGGCCCAGTTTGCGACCGAGATGCTGCAACGGGCCGGGCAGTGTCGCCTCGTGTGACGGGCCGGGCGCTGCCGCCGGGGCCAGCATCGGCCAGCACAGCATCAGCGCGAAGATCATGCGAGCTACAGCGGAATTTGCCATGAAACATCCTCAGTGACACGTCGAAAAATTCATCTGCCGGGTGCCTGCGCGGTTGACCCCGGACGGTGTTGCGTATGGCGTCGGTACCTGCCCGGCGGGTGGGAAGGGTGCTTAGCTCTCGGCCCGGGCGGCGGATTGCAGTTCGCCCGTATCGCTTGTTTCCTGCGGGGCGTCCTCGGCCAGTTCGCAACGGTTGCGACCCATGCCTTTGGCGCGATAAAGGGCCGCGTCGGCCCGGCGGATCAGACTTTCAATGTCTTCGTCCCGGGCGAGCTCGCCGATGCCGATGCTCACCGTGAGGGCGAACGGTTCGGTGCTTCTCAGATCCGCCGCGATCGCCGATTCATTCGCACAGGCGGCGCGCAGCCGTTCGGCGGCCACCAGCGCCTGCCGGGCGGACGTGTCAGGCAGCAGGGCGACGAACTCCTCGCCGCCGAAGCGGCAGAAGACGTCCTCGCCGCGCAGAATCTTCCCGGTCACGTCGACGAACGCACACAGCAGCGCGTCACCGCCGTCATGGCCCAGACGGTCGTTGAGCTGCTTGAATTTGTCCAGATCCATTATCAACACCGACAGCGGCTGGCCGTACCGGCGCGCGCGGGCTGTTTCCTTTTCCGCAATCAACGAAAAGGCCCGGCGATTGAGGGCGCCCGTCAACGGGTCCCGATTTGCCTGACTGTCCAGGTCCGCCTGGAGACGTTCAGCGGCCATCAGGACCATCCCCAGCGTCACGGCAATGATCATGCACAGCCACCACAGCAGGGGGAAGGCGGCGAAGCCGTCCGGATTCAACGGACCCGCGGTCCCGACGCTGTGGTCTGCGGCGAGGGTGCGTACCAGGAAAAAGACGGTATTGGCGGCGTAGGCCCACCCGGTGGCCCGCATGGCAAGCGGTACGGGTTCCGGCGCGGTCAGCAGGTCGCGTGCAATCAACGCCGACAACAGAGCCACCAGAAGGGCATTGCCGAGGGCCCGAACCTCCATGGACTGCGCCATCTGCGCCGCCGCGATCCAGCCCAGCACAACGACCGCAAGCACGAGCAATTGACGATATGACAGAGGACGGCGTCCGATGAAGCGCCGGAACCCGTCCCAACACAAGACGAGGCCTGCCACGATGAACGCCTGCGCCAGCGCCAACGACGGCAGCCACGGAGCCGCCCCGTGGGATAGGATGAACAGCAGCGCAACCACGCCGAAGCCGCCGGCCAACGCCCAGCGGGCCAGCCCCGGTAGAGCTGGATGCATCCGCCAGAGCAGCAGCCTCGCGCCCGCGCAGAATGCGGTCGCAAGGGCAACGGCTACCAGTAAGGTTCGGATATCAAACGACATTTAGAGCAGCCATCGGTAGGCGGCCTGATCTGTTCCGGGGGCGACGGCTGTCATCATAACGCACCGGCGAAAGGGTGGCGGAATCCGTCTGACTGGCTTGACCTGCGTCAACTGAACGCAACCCAGCGGTGATCGTTGACGGCTCCGGCCTGTGCACGCCGTCGCCGACGTTGTTGTTCTCCCTGGCGCCTGTCGGTTTCGTCAAGTTCTTGCTGCGTGGGCCGGGCCAGGACAGTCCCATCTCCTGACGGCAATCGTACAGCCTTTGCGGAATAAGTCATATTACACAGGGGGGACCGGACGGGGTACTCCGTGATTCATTGAGCCAGCCGGTCGTTGCCGTTGGGGGGCAACGTCTACCGCATGCCATGGCCGGTGGTCTCTTCGCGCTGGTGCCCGCATTCTTCGTCCGGAACCTGTCTCACCCTGCGTCTCGCCCGCCAACACTGCCTTGCGAAACGCGCTCCGCGCTTCGTCCCGACGACCGATCCACTGTTTCGAGGTGGCCTCTAGTGAAACGCCGCAAGCGCCCCATAGATCAACCCGGCGCAGGCGGCCGTTCCCATGCCCAGGATGGTGTAGGCGCCCCGGGTGAGGTCCTTCAAGGTCTTCTTGATGGCCGCACGGTCGTTGACGTTTGGGAACGGCTCCTGCGGCACTGGAACGCCCAGAAAGGCACACAGCGGTTCCCAGCCCTGGTCGGCTGAAAATACCAGCAGACGATCGGCGGGTACGGCGGCCTTCACGTCGGCAACATGCTGGTGGTAGTGGGCAATGGCTTTGTCCCGATCACGCATGGTGCCCTTGTGGGAGCGCTGCCAGATCAGCCGGCGGGACATGTCGCCGAATTTGCGACCGAACGGGGTACAGAGCTCCAGCACCTTGAACTGCCACATGGTTTCAGTGAAGTAGATGGTGTCCATGGTGCTTTCATACCAGGCATCCGCGCCCCGCGGGTGAACGGTCAGCAGCACTTTGGCATCCGGATAGGCTTCCAGCAGTTCGCGCCATACGCAACAGGCGGGGTTGTCCACCGTCGCTGTGTATTTGGAAAACACCTGTTCCCAGTCGTGTCGGGTGCCTGGCGGTGCATTGGCTACCTTGCGCCAGAAGTCCAGATGGGATTTGTTGGCCTTGTTTTCCAGTACCTCGAACATGTGGTAGCAGGGAAAACCCAGCTGGTTGAGTGCGGTGTAGGCGGACAGCGTGCCTGTGCGCCCGAAGCCGGCGCCGATGACCTGCAGAGCCATGGTCGGCCTCCGTGTCCCGATGTGGCCATCCACTGAATGGGTCGGCCGCGTCCGACACGCGCGCTGTGCGGAACGGTCGGTACCCGGGCGTGATGGTGTGTTCGGGTGAACCGTTGTTCTGTTGTGCACCCGAATATAGCACCGCCCGATCCGGAAAGCTGTATCGGAAATCGGCGTCGCGGGCACTTCGCCGGCCTCGGTTGCTCCGGACGAGTCCTGGGGTGGCTCCTCTGGTGGGTGCCGCCCCCCTGTTGGCTGCGCGTCCCTGCCGTCACCGGATCCATGGCGGATCCGCAGCCGGAGGCTGAAACACAAC
>DATFML010000075.1:0-4788 GCA_035266965.1 Gammaproteobacteria bacterium | reverse complement strand
CACCGCTGGATCAACCCCGAGTTCCACGGCTGGTGGGTCGGCCGCGGCTTTCGCATCAACGTGGACGTGCACACGGGGCAGCTGCACGAGCTGGACGAGTTTCTACGTTACTTCTACGCCTACTATCATCCCTACTACAACGGCAATCAGCCGTTGATCCATCCCCAGCCCGCCGGCATTGCGGTCACGGACAGCGCGGCACGGTTCATCGGCTGGCATGCCATTGCCATTCAACGGGTCGCGCTGGATCCCGCCGGCGTCATGCGGGTGTATTTCTTCAACCCCAACAACGACAGCGCGCAGGACTGGGGGGATGACATCAGAGTGAGCACAGCGGATCACGGCGAGCAGTTCGGCGAGGGCTCGTTGCCGTTCGAGCAGTTCGCTTCGCGGCTCTACATCTTCCACTACGATCCGTTGGAGCAGGGCGAACCCGCCGAAATCACGCGGGAAGAGCTCGACAGGGTGATCGGATATATCCATCGCAGCTGGGGCGAGGACCGACTGCCGCCGGTCGGTCTGCAGGCAGGTCCGCCGTCCGCAAGCTGAACCCCTCCCCCGGCTTCAGGGACCGGGTTCGATGAAATGTCCGGGGGCCCGCCCAGGCGACCCGGCTCCGATTGTGCGGCACGCCGGAGACGGGGTGGCTGCCGGGCTCCGGTTGGCGGCCCCCGACCGACGCCGACTGTCACGGGTCGACCTCCGCCGGGACGCTCAGGGTATGATTTGGATCATATCCCGCTGCCATCCCGCGGGCTAGCATCGGGACAACGAACGGATAGAGGATCGATCCATGCCCCTTCGTCACCCCCTGCGCGCCCTCCTCGGCGCGGCCGTTGCCGTAAGCCTCGCCGGCACGTTTCAGGCCCTGGCCGGCGATACCCATGGTACGCCGATGGGCGACCACGACATGAGCATGTCGCCGTCGACGGAGCATCCTCTCGCCTCCGGGCCGGACAACCGGTTGGTGGTGGATTTTCCGCCGGCGTTCAAGCGCCAGGAATTGGCGCACATGCGCGACCACCTGGAGTCCATGCAGAAGATTACCGCCTACCTGGCGAAGAGCGACTTCCAGGCCGCCGCCGAGGTGGCCAGTGCGCGCTTGACCCGGGGCGGCATGTCCGCCCACGACCGGCACCAGGCGGCACGCTACATGCCCAAGCGGATGCTGGCCATGGGCGCCGCCATGCACCGGGCCGCAGGTCACTTCGCCATTGTGGCTCAGGATGCCGCCGTCTCCGGGAACATGGGCGCCACCCTCCATGCCCTCGCCCAGGTGCAGGCACGCTGCATTGCGTGTCATCGCAGTTACCGGATGAAATAGAGGGCGTTGCGCATCACGGCGCTGAAGACGGTCGCCCGCCGTCGGCGGGGGTCGCAGGCGGTTCGACTTTCCAGTTGGAAAGCAGCACCGGTCCTCCCCGGATCCTGCAGCCCAGCCGCTTCAGCCAGTTCGCGACCTCGTGGTTCGAGTCGTGGGCCATGTCATAGGGTTGGGGGTCGTGCACGAAGTACAGATCATAGAGTGGGTTGTAGAGTACGGTCCTGATGTTGGAACGGAATATTTCGTTCAGATGGCGGCGCAGCCGCGCGGCCTTGCCGCGCCGCACCTTCAGGGCATAGAGGCGAACGATGGGCACCTTGACCTGCTGTCTCACCGCCGCCGCCGTCGGCGGCCCCGGCAGCTGACGGCGTCCCAGGGCACCCTGGGTGGGCCACAGCAGGGCCGACGTGCCGCGGTACAGACCGGTGTCGGCCTGCGCGTAATACTCCCAGTCTCCGTAGGCGTAGCGGGTCATGTGCCCGGCGGGCGTGGGCAGGACCAGGCTCGAGTGGTGCCCGTGGTCAAGCAGAAACACGGTCACGCCTGTGGAACCCAGGTGGGGCGGCACCACGACGGTGGCGCAACCCTGAAGAACCAGCACAGGCAGGAGGACCCAAAGGCCGCGTAGATTGCGTGGCGAAAGCTTCATCACGTTCCTGTCACTCCTGCGCCGGCGTCGCCGCGCGCCGTGTGCGCCTACTACATCGACCGCGCCGCGGCGCAGTTATTACCCGCCCCGGCCCGCTCTGTTGCCCGACAACCCCGTACAAAGCGTCAGAATTGAACCATCCCGGGGGCCGTGGGCGGGCTCGCCTTGGTCTATCCTTGCGGTACAGAAATGGCGTGCCCCGCATTGACCGGGTGCACCATTGCCAAACGTTTTCCCCGAGTTCGGCTACCGCTTTCCGGGCCTGGCCCGGCCCGGTGCGATGCCGCGGGCCCGGCACCCTGCATTCCCCCTTGGAAAGGAATCACCGAAAACCGCAAAGGAGGCAGTCATGAAGCCGCTTCTGAAACTGATTGATTACGGCCAGAGCTACTGGTTGGACAATCTGACCAGAGACATGATCAGCGGCGGGGAACTGCGCCGTAGGGTCGTCGAAGAAGGCCTGCGGGGCGTGACGTCCAACCCCAAGATCTTCGACGAGGCCATCACCACCAGCGAAAGTTACGACCACCAGATCCGGGAGTCGGTGCAGGAGGGCAAATCCACCCCGCAGATCTACGAAGCGCTGGTGGTCAACGACGTGCGCGACGCCTGCGACGTGCTGCGGCCGGTGTACGAAGAGTCCGACGCCGTGGACGGCTATGTGAGCCTGGAAGTGTCGCCCCATCTAGCCCACGACGCCCAGGGCTCGATTCGCGATGCCCGACGTCTGTGCCGGGACGTGGACCGGCCCAACCTGTTCATCAAGATTCCGGGCACGGCCGCCGGTCTGGGCGCCATCGAAGAGCTGCTCACCGACGGAATCAATGTCAACATCACCCTGCTGTTCTCGGTGGAACGGTACCGCGCCGTCGCGGAAGCCTGTATGCGTGCCCTGGAGCGGCGCCTTGAGCGGGGCCGCCCACTGGACAGCGTCGCGTCGGTGGCCAGCTTCTTCCTCAGTCGGATCGACGTGCTGGTGGACGAGCTGCTGGAACACCGCATCCGCGGAGTGAGCGACTCCGCCATGGCCGCTCGTGCGTCGGAGCTGCGCGGACGTACCGCCGTCGCCAACGCGAAGCTGGCCTATCAGGTGTTCGAGCAGATCAGCGCCGGCGAGCGTTGGCAGCGGCTGGCCGCGCACGGTGCCCGTCCCCAACGCCTGCTGTGGGCCAGCACCAGCACCAAGAACCCGCAATACTCGGACGTGATGTACGTGGAACCGCTGATCGGGCCCCAGACGGTGAACACCATGCCGGCCAAGACGATCAGCGCTTTTGCGGATCATGGCCGGGTCGAGGACACCCTGCGCGAGGGGATGGATGGGGCAGCAGACACCCTGGGAGCGCTTCAGGAGCTGGGTATCGACATCGCTCAGGTCACCGAACAGCTCGAAAACGAAGGTGTGCAGAAATTCATCGACCCCTATGACGATCTGATGGACAACCTGGCCGCCAAGCGCGTGCGTTACCTCAACCGCCAGGAGCTGGAACCGCTCAACGAAATGAGCCGGCAGCTGCGGCGGGAAGTGATCCGCATGACCAGCGAGGCGGGCTCGGGGCATGCCACATCGTGCATGTCGGCGGCCGAGCTGGTGTCGGCGCTGTTCTTTCACGTCATGCGCTGGGATCCCGGCGACCCCCACGCCCGCAACATGGACCGCTTCGTGCTTTCCAAGGGCCATGCCGCGCCCATCCTGTGGGCCGCCCTGTCGGAGGCGGGCGCCGTTGACGAAGATCCCATGACACTGCGCCGCATCGACAGCTCCCTGGAAGGCCATCCGACCCCCAACAACCCATGGGTACAGGTGGCGACCGGTTCGCTGGGCCAGGGTCTGGCGGCCGCCAACGGGATCGCCCTGGCCAACCGCCTGGACGGCATCGACGCCAGGGTCTATTGCCTGCTGGGCGACGGCGAATGCTCGGAAGGCTCGGTGTGGGAGGCAGCCCAGTTCGCCTCCCTGCAGGGGTTGAAGAACCTTGTGGCCGTGGTGGACGTCAACGCCCTCGGCCAGAGCGGGCCGGCTCCCTATCACCACGACACCGCCGTGTTCGCCGACCGCTTCAAGGCGTTCGGCTGGAAGACCGTGCAGATCGACGGCCATGACATGGCCCAGGTGCTGGACGCCTATGACAAGGCTGCCAGGGGCGGCCCTACGGCCATCATCGCCCGCACCGAAAAGGGTAAGGGGGTGTCCTTTCTGGAGGGCGAGGACGGCTGGCACGGCAAAGCCCTGGAGCCGGAGGACATGCGCCAGGCGCTGGATGAACTCGGCGAGAGCGACGTGCACCTGCGCGTCGAACCCCGGCGTACCGGGGGCTTCCGGCAGCCGGAGTCCGGGCGCACGGGCGCCCATATCCGCGTGAACTACGAAAAGGGCCAGCAGGTGGCGACCCGTGACGGCTACGGCAGCGCCCTGCGCAAGCTCGGCGACATCATGCCCGAAATCACGGCCCTGGACGGTGACGTGAAGAACTCGACCCGGACCAAGGCCTTTGCCCAGGCGTTTCCCGAACGCTTCTTCGAGGGTTACATCGCCGAGCAGAACATGGCCGGCAGCGCCCTGGGGCTGGCATCCTGCGGCAAGATACCCTACGCCGCCAGCTTTGCCTGTTTCCTCAGTCGAGCCTACGACTTCATCCGCATGGCCGGCCACAGCCGCCCGCAGCATCTGATCTTCTGTGGCAGCCATGCCGGCGTGTCCATCGGCGAGGACGGTCCTTCCCAGATGGGGCTCGAGGACATGGCCATGTTCCGCGCGGTGCACGGGAGCACCGTGCTCTACCCCAGCGATGCCGTCAGCGCCGAGCACCTGACC
>DATFML010000074.1:0-3913 GCA_035266965.1 Gammaproteobacteria bacterium | reverse complement strand
GCCCTTCGGGTTGGGGCTGAGAATCCACCACTCGGCGTTGCTCGTCACTCATTTGGAATGACCAAACCTCGCTCCTCGCGCCTTGATTGGCGGATTCTCAGCCACAACAGCGATGATCCCTATCGTGTTAACAGGCCCTAGAAGGCCGTAAAGCGGGCCGCCCACCGGCGCGCGCCGCGCGGGTGGGCGCCACCGTCATCTCCCCCGGGACATTCGGTCCCGCCTGGGCATCCCCTGAGGTTGCCGATCCGACAACATCGTGCGCAAAGGCCGGGCCCCTGCATTACCCGTGCCAGGCCGCTACCTTTTCAGGAGTCGGCGTCCTGTACCAGCCCCTTGTCCGAAGGCAGGGGGCGGCGCACCGCGTTGCGGGGTAGCCAGTCGGGACGGATCTCGCCGGCGCCACGGTTCCGTGGTCGGCGTTTACGACCGATGCACGCTTTACCCGGCTGTTGCGGACGGCATCCGCCCACGCCGTCCGGTGAATCGCTGCTCCCGGTAAGCGTCTACAATGTCAATCTGGTTCCGGCGCCCGGGGGTGCCGCCGCAATCGATCCCGACGGAGCGGGGCGATGTGCCTGGCGTCGAATGCCGGGGCCGGCCGCCGGGTTCAGTCCGCGCCCGTGGCGGCCGAACCCGGGCAGTCTTCAACGAACCGTCAACAGGCGCGCCCCTCGGCTGCGCCAAGTGATCTACCTCTCGCAGCAGGTGCTTACGAGGGAGTCATGTACATCGCAATGGTGGCAACGGAATGCGCCCCTGTAGCCCAGGCCGGTGGTCTGGGAGACGTTGTCTTCGGACTCAGCAGGGAACTGGAGATTCGCGGCCATGCCGTGGAAATCATTCTGCCCAAGTATGACTGCATGCGCTACGACCACATCTGGGGATTGCACGTCGCCGTGCCGGATCTCTGGGTTCCGTGGTACAACGGTGCTGTTCACTGCTCGGTCTGGTTCGGGTTCGTGCATGGCCGCAAGTGCTTCTTTATCGAGCCGCATTCCGGCGACGCCTTCTTCAATCGCGCGTCTTACTACGGATTCCCGGACGAGTATCTGCGCTGGGGCTTTTTCAGCAAGGCGGCGCTGGAGTTTATGCTCCAGACCTACAAGCGGCCCGACATAATCCATTGTCACGACTGGCACACCGCGCTGATGCCGGTCCTGCTCTACGAAATCTACCAGTATTACGGTATGGGCCGGCAGCGGGTGTGCTATACCGTACACAATTTCCGTCACCAGGGGGTGGTGGGCGAGGATCTGCTGTGGGCGACCGGTCTGGGACGCCCGGAGTATTACTTCCACCCCTACCGCATGCGTGACGACTTCAACGTCGGCGCCATGAATCTGACCAAAGGCGCGCTGCTGTACTCGAACTTCATCACCACTGTGTCCCCGCATCACGCCTGGGAGGTGCATCACACCGACCAGGGGTTCGGTCTTGGCCATTCGCTCAGCGTTCACCAGAGCAAGTTCGGCGGTATCCTCAATGGCGTCGACTACGATGTCTGGAATCCTGAGGTCGACCCTCTTATCCCCTACCGGTACGGGATCGATGACCTGGAGGGGAAGTACGCGGACAAGGAAGCGTTGCGGGACCGACTGCTGCTCCGCAAGGACTACAAACCCATCATTGCCTACGTCGGTCGCCTCGATGCCCAGAAAGGCGTGGATCTGATCGAGCACGCGCTGTTCTACGCCCTGGGCAATGGCGCCCAGTTCGTGCTGGTCGGTCCGAGCTCGGAGTGGAGCATCCATGAACGGTTCTGGCAACTGAAGCACCGGTTGAACGACGACCCGGACTGTCATCTCGAAATCGGTTTCAGTTCCGAACTGGCCCACCTGATTTACGCGGGCGCCGATATGCTCGTGGTGCCCAGCAATTTCGAGCCCTGTGGTCTGACGCCCGTTATCGCCCAGAAGTACGGCACGGTGCCCATAGTGCGAGCGATCGGCGGCTTGCTGGACACGGTGTTCGACCGTGATTACAGCGTTCAGTCGGCCGGGGCCCGCAACGGCTACGTGTTTCACCAGCCCGACGGTGGCGGCGTCGAATCGGCGCTGCGGCGCGCGCTGGGTCTTTGGTATCAATACCCGGGGGAATTCCGTCAACTCATGGTCAACGGCATGCGTCGGGACTATTCGTGGAACCGACCGGGAGCCGACTACCTGAATGTCTACGACTACCTCCGCTGCAAGTGACGCGGCGTGAACCGCAGGAGATTCCACTCTATGACCGAACTCACCGAACACGTGGACGGCCTTCCAAACATATGCGGCTCGGAGGACGCCATCGCAGGTGCGCTGCGCGAGAGCGCAGGCAAGCCCCGTTACCCCGACAGATATCCGGTGGATCTTGGGCGCCTCCGGAGCGGCGCCGCCGTGGCTCTGCACATGCACCAGCCGTTGATACCCGCGGGCGGGAACGATCTGCACACCGCCGATATCATCAGCAACCTCCAATACATGATGGAGCACCAGGATATCGGCGACAACCACAACGCACCGGTGTTCGTGCAGTGTTATCGGCGCATGGGCGAGTTCATCCCGCAGCTGATCGACGAGGGCAAGGAGCCCAGGGTGATGCTGGAATATTCCGGCACGCTGCTCCATGGTCTGCGGCAGATGGGTGAGGGCGGTGTCTTCGAAGACCTGAAGAAAATCACCTGCGACCCGCAGTACAACTACGCTGTCGAATGGCTGGGTGCGCCGTGGGGCCACGCCGTGGCACCATCTACGCCGGTGCAGGACTATCGCCTGCATGTGCGCGCCTGGCAGCACCACTTCGCGGCCATCTTCGGCCTGGAGGCACTGTCCAGGGTCAGAGGGTTCTCGCCGTCGGAAATGGCCTTGCCGAACCATCCGGACGTAGCCTATGAATTCGTGAAGACGCTGAAGGACTGCGGGTTCACCTGGCTGCTGGTCCAGGAGCACACCGTGGAGCAGCCCGATACCGGTGCCGGTCCCGAGCGCAAACATATCCCGCACCGACTGGTGTGTCGCAATTCCCGCGGTGAGTGCGAAACCATCGTGGCCATCGTAAAGACCCAGGGGAGCGACACCAAGCTGGTGGCGCAGATGCAGCCCTACTACGAGGCCAAGGGACTCTCCCCGGCAACCGTCGGCGACCGATCCATACCGCCACTGGTGACCCAGATCGCGGACGGGGAAAACGGCGGTGTCATGATGAATGAGTTTCCACCCAAGTATATGGAGGTGGTGCGGGAGACCTCAGGCAGCGACACGCCGCTGATGAACTGCTCCGAATACCTGGAGCAGATGTATGCGGCAGGCATTAAGGATGAGGATCTGCCTGCGCTTCAACCGTTGTTTCAGAAGCGTATCTGGGACCGCTTCGAGTCCGGCGGCGGCCCGGATCGTCTGGCCGAGGTCATCAAGGACCTGCAAGGTGAGGACGACCGCTTCCACATGGAGGGGGGCAGTTGGACCAACAACATATCCTGGGTCCAGGGTTACGAGAGCCTGCTGGGTCCCATGGAAAAGGTCAGCGCCCTGTTCTATGAAAAGGTGATCAAGCCCGGCGTGTCCCCTGGTGAGCACCGTTACCGCAACGCCTTGTTCCATCTGATGGCCTCCCAGACCAGCTGCTACCGCTACTGGGGCGAGGGCCTTTGGACCGACTACGGGCGCGAGATCTGCCGCCGGGCGGAGCAGATTCTGCGCCACGACTTCTAGGGCCTGTTAACACGATAGGGATCGGCGCTGCCGGAGCCCCATTTTTCGTCCTGCAAGGCGGAGCGAGTGTGGTGTAGCCCGGCTACATGAGCGAGCGACAACGCCGCGGGACGGAAAATGGGGCCGGGCCCTTCGGGTTGTGGCTGAGAATCCACCACTCGACGTTGCTCGTCACTCATCTGGAATGACCAAACCTCGCTCCTCGCGCCTTGATTGGCGGC
>DATFML010000073.1:0-4910 GCA_035266965.1 Gammaproteobacteria bacterium | reverse complement strand
CGAGGATGTCCTGGATAATGGAGCGCATTGCGCTGTCCAACCCGCCGGGTGTGTCCATACGCAGGATCACCAGTCGCGCGCCCTGCTGGCGCGCCACCGCAAGCCCGCGCTGCACGTAGTCGCTGGTAGCGGGCCCGATGGGTCCCTGAATGTGGAGCTGCACGGCTGTCGGCTGCTGGGCCAGCGGCACAACGGCCGGCGCGAACAGACTGACCACAAGCAGCAGGCGCCAGACGATCTTGCGCATGTTCCGTTTCCGAACCCCTTTGATGCTACAGTAGCATAACTTCAACGCCGACTTGTCACAGATTGAACCGACCCGGAACGCAATTTCATTGGCACGCCAGATCCAGGACCAATCCGCAGACCTGCGCACCGATGCACTGCTCGGCATACTCCGGCAGCTGGCCAGCGAGCTGCATCCCAACCGCGCCCCGCCCGTAGTGACACTCGACACTCAGCTTGAACGCGAACTCGGCCTGGACAGCCTGGGGCGGATCGAGCTCATGCTGCGCCTCGAACAACGCTTCAATGTCGCGATACCGGAAGACAGCGCCATGGATGCCCAGACGCCCCGGGCGCTGTTGGCGGCCCTGGACAGCAGCGCAATCTCCCCGCCGGTTCCGCCCGGCGCCACCGTGCCATCGCCGGCGGCCCCGGCTCGGCGGATACGCGTCCCCCACCACGCGGCGACGCTGGTGGAAACACTGGACTGGTACGCCGAAGGCAATCCCGACGGCACCTATGTCCAGATCTACGACGACGTCGACACGGTACAGCCGATTACCTATCAGGCATTGCGCGGCGGTGCCGAGCTGGTTGCCGGCGGGCTGCGGGAACGGGGCGTCGAACCGGGAGACTGCGTTGCCATCATGCTGCCCACCGGGGCGGATTTCTTCTTCGCCTACTACGGAATCCTGCTGGCGGGCGCCGTTCCGGTTCCCATCTATCCGCCCGTCAGCCGCAGCCGGCTGGAGGACCATCTGCGCCGCCAAAGCGGCATCCTGGACAATGCCCGCGCGCGCCTGCTGATCAGCACCGATGCCGCCAAGCCTGTCAGCCGCATCCTCAAGGCCCAGCTGCCGCAGCTAAGGGCCGTCTGTACCGCCGAGGAGCTCAAACAGACCGGTCACGCCGCCCGGGTACCGTCGCGAACCGACCAGCTGGCGCTGATCCAGTACACGTCCGGCAGCACCGGCCAACCCAAGGGCGTGACGCTCACCCACGGCAATCTGCTGGCCAATGTGCGGGCGATGGGTGAAGCCTCGAAGGCTTCCTCGGACGATGTCTTCGTCAGCTGGCTGCCCCTTTATCACGACATGGGTCTGATCGGCGCGTGCTTCGGCAGCCTCTACCACGGCATACCTCTGGTGCTGATGTCGCCGCTGGCGTTCATCGGGCGCCCCCAACGCTGGCTGCGGGCCATTCACCGCCACCGGGGCACAATGTCGGCCGCACCCAATTTTGCCTACGACCTGTGCGCCCGGCGGCTGACGGACGCAGACTTGCAGGGGCTGGACCTGTCCGGCTGGCGCCTGGCATTCAACGGCGCGGAACCGGTTCACCCGGATACCCTGGAGCGCTTCTGCGAGCGCTTTGCGCCCTACGGCTTTGCCCGCCAGGCCATGACCCCGGTGTACGGCCTGGCGGAGGATTCGGTGGGGCTCGCATTTCCTCCCCTTGGGCGTGGGCCGCACATCGACCGGGTGCGGCGCGACCGGTTCGTGCGCGACGGTGTCGCCGAACCGGCTGGCGACGACGATATCCATGCGCTGCGCTTCGTGGCCTGCGGACAGGCGCTTCCGGGGCATGAAATCCGCATCGTGGACAGCGCCGGCCGTGAAGTGCCCGATCGACGCCAGGGTCACCTGCAGTTCCGCGGTCCCTCGGCCACCGGCGGCTATTACCGCAACCCGGAGGCCACCTCCGCACTGTTTCATGACGGCTGGCTGGATTCGGGCGATTACGCCTATGCCGTCAACGGCGAGGTATACGTCACCGGGCGCGCCAAGGACCTGATCATCCGGGCCGGGCGCAACATCTACCCCTACGAGCTGGAACAGGCCGTCGGTCAGCTCAACGGCATCCGCAAGGACGCGGTTGCCGTGTTCGCCAGCTCCGACCCCGACAGCGGTCGCGATCGCCTGGTGGTACTTGCCGAGAGTCGTGAACGGCGGCCGGAAAAGCGCGCCGAGCTGCACCGCCGGATCGAGTCTCTGTCCATGGAGCTGGTGGACGTCACGCCGGACGACATCGTGCTGGCGCCGCCACGGACGGTATTGAAGACATCCAGCGGGAAGATCAGACGCAGCGCCTGCCGGGAACTGTACGAGCGCGGGGAACTGGGCAAACCGCTCCCGGTGTGGCGCCAATATGCGCGCCTGATGGTGTCGGGAATAGGCCCGGAGATACGTCGAGGTCTGCGCCTGCTGGGCGACTACATCTATGCCGGTTATGCGTGGTCCGTATTCGCGCTGGCGGCCCTGCTGAGCTGGACGACCGTCTTATTGCTGCCCACCCGGCGGGCGCGCCAGCGTGCCGTGCGGTTCGGCGCGCGGCTGGCGGTGTGGCTGACCGCGACCCCGCTGACCGTACGGGGCCGCGAACACCTGCCGAAGGAGCGTCCCTTCGTGCTGGTGGCGAATCACTCCAGTTATCTGGACGCGGTGGTGCTGACCGCGGTGCTCGACCGCCCGGTCGCCTACGTGGCCAAGGGCGAGCTGCGCCAGCACTTTTTCGCCAGGGTGATGCTCGACCGGCTCGGGACCCGGTTCGTGGAACGGTTCGACCTGCGCCGCAGCGTGAAGGACACCGAAGCCCTGCTGCAGAGCCTGCGAACGGGATGCTCCCTGGTGTTCTTCCCGGAAGGTACGTTCACCCGTGCGGCGGGTCTGCGCCCGTTCCGCAGCGGCGCCTTCGTGGTAGCCGCTCAAGGGGGTACCCCGGTCGTTCCGGTGGCGATCCGCGGCACCCGCGCCATGCTGAGGGGCGACACCTGGTTTCCGCGTCGGGGCCGGCTGCAGGTGACCATCAACCCGCCGCTGGAGCCGACCGGTACGGACTGGCGCGCCGCCACCGAGCTCCATCACCGGGCGCGCGCCGAAATTCTCACCCATTGCGGAGAACCGGACCTGGTGGACGCCGCGTTGGCCGTCCCCGCGACCCGCAACGGGAGCTGAACGTTCAGCGCCGGGCCAACTCGATGACTCCGTCTACAGTGACCACGAGACGGCTGGTACCGGCCTGCAAGGCCGGCGAGGAGACAGATTCCCTTGTCGCCATCATGGGAACCGGCCGCCGCCCGTTCCCGCCGGTGTTGATATGGAGCTCGACGATGCGATAGGCGCTGGCGCCAAGGTCCTTGCGGATCACGCCTGCCCGCTTGGCGAAAGCCGCGAGTGCACCGCTTATCAGCCGATTCTCCACCTCCCGCCGGCGCTGCGGCGAGACACTGAAATGGATGGACTGGACCCGCAAGCGGCTCTGTAGCTCGCCTATCAGAGCGGCAAGGTCCTTGAAGCGGGCGCTTTCCAACGACAGCCCCTGGCTGGCGCGCCAGCCCTGCTGCACCTGCTGGTGATAGACGGGCACGATACGGTAACCCTCGCTCTGGACCTTCACGTGCGGATGCTTACGAGCCTGCTCCAGGGCCCATTGCATGGTACCGTTGATTCGGTCCGCCAGGCGGGCCGGATCCCGGTCCTGTCCCTGCACGACCAACAGTGCCTGCATGGTGTCATTGCTCACCGCCATGCTGCTGCTGGCCTGGAAATGAACCCTGTCGTAATGGTTCGCGGGAGTCTGTGCCGCCGCCTCGGCGACACCGGCCCAGACGAGCAACGTCAACAGGCCTGTCAGGATACGCGCATGATGGGTCATCGCCGTTCTCCGGTGCGCTTGCGCAGTCAGGCACGACGGCGCGTCAGGGAAGGTCCGTTATGAGCGCCTTATGCTACACTGCAAATCCCGCGGCGGTCACTCTGAGCCGGCCGACAGCCCGGCTCGTTTCGTCCATGCAGCAGGCACCAGTCATCACTCGCGAATCCATCACCGCGGCCATCCTTACCGGTGGCCGGGCACGGCGTAGGACCGGGCAGCGCAAAGGTCTGGCCTGGATTGCCGGTCGGGCCCGGCCGCAAGAGCAGCGGGTAGCGGCCGGATGAGCGGACCACGCGTGCGTCCACCGGTGTTGGGCTTTGCGGCCTGGAGTGGAACCGGAAAGACCACTCTGCTCACCCGCCTGCTGCCGCTGCTGCGCCAACGGGGCGTGCGCATCGGCATGATCAAGCACGCCCATCACGGCTTCGACGTGGACACGCCGGGCAAGGACAGTTACGAGCTGCGCAAGGCCGGCGCCGAGCGGGTACTGGTGGCTTCCCGTCAGCGCCTGGCGTTGATGGTGGAGCGCCGCCCCGCCGCAGAGGAACCGCAGCTGGAGGAACTGCTGAGCCACTTCGACGATTCGGGGCTGGACGTGGTGCTGGTGGAAGGCTTCAAGCACCTGCATTTTCCGAAGATCGAGCTGCACCGCGCCGCCCGGCGCAGACCGCTGCTGTTCCCCGGCGACCGATCCATCATAGCCGTGGCAACCGATATCCCCGTGGACACCGAGTTACCCGTCCTGGACCTGAACGATCTTCCGGCCATTGCGGACTTCGTGCTCCACTATTTGACGTCGCAGACACCAGACGGCTCAATCCCTCGCAAGCAAGGTGGACATCATGACTGACGACAACAGCACTGCGCCCGACTGCTGCGCGGAAAACGTATCGGATCTGTTGCAGGTGAGCGAAGCGCGTGAGCGCATCGCGGCCCAAGTTAAACCGGTACGCGGCGAAGAGCAGGTCCATCTGCGCGCCGCCCTCGGCCGCGTTCTTGCCCAGCCCGTCATCTCCACCATCGACGTACCC
>DATFML010000072.1:0-5338 GCA_035266965.1 Gammaproteobacteria bacterium | reverse complement strand
TCTCCATGACCTCGAACCAATCCATATGACGCACCGACTTGGCTGCCTTGGCAACGGCGTTCCGAATGGCATCGTCGGTGCCCGTGGTCGACGAACCTGTCAGCTCTATGGTCTTGTAGACATGGTCGGTCATTGCCGCCTCCTTCGTGCAGACTGTGGCGCTCCGTGCTGCGGTCGGGTCTCCTTTGCGCAGCTCCCAGGTCGGATGGTACGGGGCCGTCAAAGTCAACGCAAATGAGCAAAGCCGCCCCCCGGTTGGCGTTGCGGTCACGCACTTTCCGTCCTTTGACGTATATAATCCGGACTTTGCCCATCGCAGCCAGGTCCGTCTATGAACGAGCTACACGTATTGTTGTTCGCGGTGATGCAGGGTATCACTGAGTTGTTTCCCATCAGCAGTCTCGGCCACGGGGTGTTGCTGCCCATCATGCTGGGGTGGGATCTCAATCGTGACAATCCGGACTTCCTGCCGTTTCTGGTGGTACTCCATCTGGGTACGGCCAGTGCCCTGCTGCTGTACTTCTGGCGTGACTGGCGCGATCTGCTGGGCGGAGTGATTCGCGCGCGCGGTGGAGCGTCCAATGCCCATGCACGGCTGTTCTGGCTGCTGGTGGTGGCGACCATACCGGCAGGGTTGTTGGGGCTGGCGTTGGAGAAGAAACTCAGGCTGCTGTTCGGCAGTCTTACGGTAGTGGCTGTCTTCCTGGTGCTGAACGGGTTCGTGCTGTTTGCCGGCGACGCGCTCAAGCGCCGTGCCGCCAACAGCGCACAACTGGAGACGCTGGGGTGGGGCCGGGCGCTGCTGATCGGGCTTGCCCAGTCGCTGGCCCTGATTCCCGGCATGTCACGTTCCGGCGTCACACTGGTGGCCGGCCTGGCCAACGGGCTGGACTACGGCGCCTCGGCGCGCTTTTCTTTCCTGCTGGCGACGCCCATCATCGGTGCGGCCGGCCTGCTGGAGGTGCCGAAGCTGTTTCGGGCCCACGCTCACATGCAGGTGGCCACCGTGTTCGGTGCCGGGATTGTTGCCGGTATTTGTGCGTACCTGAGCACATGGATACTGATGCGCTACTTCAATACCCACGAAGTGAAGGCGTTGCGGCCGTTCGGATTCTATTGCGCCGCGATGGGGGTGGCCGCTCTGGCATGGTGGTTTGCGTGACCAGCGCCGGGTCGGCGTGCGTGCGATGCGGACCTGCTCCGCGCCCCGTCCATGGGTGACCGCCATTCATCCGGTGCACCGCCGTCGAACGGGGGCGGCCGCCGGGCAGCCTGGTCCTGGGCCTTCTATGACTGGGCCAACTCGGTCTTTTCCACCACCGTCATGGCCGGCTTCTTTCCGGTGTTCTTCAAACAGTACTGGAATGCCGGTGCACCGGTGGTGGAGAGTACTTTTCACCTGGGTCTGGCCAACTCCGGAGCCAGCCTGACGGTGCTGCTGGTGGCGCCGTTGCTGGGTGCCCTGGCGGACCGGTTGCGCTGGCGCAAGGTTCTGCTGGCCATGTTCGCGTTGCTGGGCATCGTGATGACGGCCGGCCTGTATTTCGTCGGCGAAGGGACGTGGCATCTGGCGGCACTGCTGTACGGCCTGGCGGTTATAGGCTTCGCCGGGGCCAATCTGTTCTATGACGCGCTGCTGGTGGTGGTGGCAGGGCGCATCGACATGGACCGGCTTTCGGCGCTCGGTTACGCCCTGGGCTATCTGGGCGGCGGACTTCTGTTCACCGTGAATGTACTGATGACCCTGCACCCGGACTGGTTCGGAATTGCCGGCCGCGCACAGGCGGTGCGAATTTCGTTCCTGACCGTTGCGGTGTGGTGGGCGGTGTTTTCCGTGCCTTTGCTGCTGTTCGTACGCGAGTCGGGGCGCGGCGTCGCGCGGGGGGCAGGAAGACCGTTGGCCGATAGTCTGCGTCGGTTGATACGGACGCTCAGGGAAGTCGGACGCCTGCCCCAGACATTCCTGTTCCTGGTGGCGTACTGGCTGTATATCGACGGGGTGGACACGGTGATCCGGATGGCCGTGGACTATGGTCTGTCGCTGGGGTTTCCCAGCAACAGCCTGATCGTGGCCCTGTTGATCACCCAGTTCGTGGGCTTCCCGGCCGCCCTCGGCTTCGGCTGGTTGGGAGCGCGGATCGGCGCCAAGACCGCCATCCTGTTGGGGCTGGTGGTGTATATCGGCGTTACCGTGCAGGGCGTGTTCATGAACCATGTCTGGCAGTTCTATGTGCTGGCCGTGATGGTCGGCCTTGTGCAGGGCGGTGTGCAGTCCCTGAGCCGCTCCATGTATGCCCGCCTGATCCCCGCGCAGCGCACGGGCGAGTTCTTCGGCTTCTACAATATGCTCGGCAAGTTCGCCGCCGTGCTGGGGCCGGCGCTGATGGGCTGGGTCGCCGTGCTGACCGGCAATCCGCGCCTGTCCATTCTGTCGGTGGTGGTGCTGTTTGTCGCCGGAGGCGGTCTGCTGCTGGCGGTCGACCCGGCGCGCGGTGCCCGCAACGCGGCGCGGCAGTGACGGTCGTCAGAGGCCGTTCTGCGCGGGTAACGGCTGCAGCCGATACACGGGCGCATTCAGGCGCGGCAGCCGGAAGCGGGTCTGTCCGAAGCGGGCCGTGATCACCACGTTGCGGTTGCGATAGGGGCCCACCGGACTGGGAGCGGTCTGCAGACGGTAGCGCCCGGGCGCCAGCACGTGGGTGTCCAGCCACAGGGCATCGGCGCGTACCTGCAGCCGGTAACCACCGAAGGGGCTGGCCAGCGGCTCGCCGATGAACAGGCCCTGGCCGGGCCAGGCCACGCTCTTCCAATAGGCTCCGAGCAGGGTTTCCCCCCGCAGGTACCAGCGCATCACAACCGCCGGGTTGGGAAACTTCTGCAGATAGTTGCACGGTTCCACCACGGTGCCGTAGCTGCCGGTCGCGCCGGCCTGCAACCAGCGCAGACTGCTCATCTGACGGCCGCCGAACAATTGTCCGCCGGCGGAGGTCAGGTGGTCGGCGATGGCGCCCGGTCGGAAAGTGAGCGTGTCGAGATCGGGCACGTGCACTTCGCCGGTGAAATAGAACAATACGTCATGGCGGTTGCGGATTGCATTGGCGTGCACGATGCGTATCCGGATGCTCTGTCCGAACAGCTTTTTGACGCGCGGGTAGAACACCGCTCTGACATTGCGGGCCTTGTCAGAGGTGCTGACCAGGTAGGCGGTGCCGGAAGGGTCGCTGTCATCGGCCGCCACGCCCCGATCGATGAGCGCCTTGGCGCGGGCGAAGCTGGTTGCCGCCAGTTCCATGGTCGGGCGCATTCCATAGTCACGGTAGGGCGCGATACTGGGGCTGTCGTAGTAGGGGCTGGCATGGGTGCGTCCGCACCGCTTGCTGGAGCAGTAGCGGCGGTCGAAGCCGACGGCGAAGGCCGTGGTGATGGACATACATCCGACGCGGAAGGGGGCGGCCCAGGTCAACGCATAGGCCTGGACAGCACTGGGCGTTTCGCGATCCACGTCGGCCTTGATGCGCTTGAACTCGTCGGGCGCCATGTAATTGTGGCCGGGCGTGAAACGCACGTGAATCATGTTGCGGGCCGGGATGTGCCGTTTGCGCTGGTAGTAGCGGGCGATGCGCACACTCAACGGATCTTCGTCGTTGACCACGACGCCCAACTGATCGGGCTGCAGGCGGTATTGCGGAAGGACGATGCGCGGCCCGGCGGCCGCGCCGTTCGATGCCATCACGGCGGTGAGCGCCAGCAGCATCGTGGTACGTGTCAAAAGTCCCATGGGCCCGACGTTCTACAGGCCGCTGCGCAGCATCAGTTCCGGGGGACTGGGGTGCAGATACACCTGCCGGTCGATAGAGGGATCGGGATGGCGCCGGAAATGATGTCTGAACAGGCTGAGAAGCATGATGCGTGGGGCGTGGCCGCACCGGTAAGCTTCGATCAACAGCAGCAACTCCTCTCTGTCGTCCCGGTCCAGTCGTCGGCGCAGGCGGCCGAGCAGATGACGGAATACCTGCACGTGGCGGCGCCGAGTGGCATGGTGTTTGAGCGCGGTCATGAACACGTTTTTGTACCGCCCTGCAACTTGCCCCATAGCCATCTCGCCCGTTTGTGCAAGAATGCGATCCAGATCCCGGACATGTTCGCGACCATGAGCCATCAGAGACAGGCGATGGATCTCGTGGAAAGCGTTCAGCGCTTCAGGGCCGGGGTCGGCACCCACAGTGTCCTGCCAGCGTCGCAGTGCGAACACCCTTTCCAGGAAATTGTCCCTGAGCCCGGCATCCGCCAGGCGTCCCTCCTCTTCGACCGGCAGCAGGGGGAGAGCGTTCATGATTTCGCGCGCGTAGAGGCCGACCCCTTTGCGGACCGCCCGTGCCCGCCCTCCGGAGTGGACGGGCACCCCTTCCATGCCGCAACTGGGCGAACGGCTCTTGAACAGATAGCCGCTGATGTCCCCGAGCTCGGCCGCCGTGCTGCGCCCGAAGGCGCGCAGGGCGTCGGTCGGGTCCAGGGTCGGGTCATGTACGCCCAGCGCCCGCGGTGAATTCACGTCGCCGACCAGCCGGATGGGAGGGCGGGGCACGCCCAACCCCACAGCCACCTCGGGGCACACCGGTACCAGATCGAAGTAGCGGCTGAGGGTGCCGGTGACATACGGGTCGCGTTTGTCGTTGCCGTCGTAGCGCACGCGCTCGCCGAGCAGGCAGCTGCTGATGCCGACGCGGATCGGGCCCGGTTTCATGGCGTCGGCCGCAACCTCCCAAGCGCCTGTTTCAGGCCCGGCGGGCAAGCTCAGCGGGCCGCGCCGGCAGCCAGCGCGCTGCGGCGGCTCGCTTCCCGCGATTCGCGATCGGCGTGTTCCGACCAGTGCGCACCGCCTTCCGGCCAGCCGCCCGTGTGGCGCCCGACCAATCGCGCCAACGCCTCGATATGGTCGGGGCGGTCGTTCAGGGCGGGAATGTATTCGTAGCGCTCGCCACCGGCACCGAGGAAGAAATCCCGGTTCTGCTCGGCGATTTCCTCCAGGGTCTCCAGACAGTCGGCACTGAATCCGGGGCACACCACCTGGACCGAGCGTATGCCCTGTCCCGGCAGACTCTTGAGGGTCTCGTCGGTATAAGGTTGCAGCCATTCCTCCCGTCCGAAGCGGGACTGGAAGGTGACCTGCCAGCTGGTATCGGGCAGCTCCAAGGCTTCGGCCAACAGGCGGGCGGTGCGCTGACATTCGCAATGGTAGGGGTCCCCCGCGTGCAGGTAGCGCCTGGGCACGCCGTGGAAGGAGAACAGCAGCCGGTCGGCCCGCCCGTGCTCGGCCCAATGCTCCCGGATACTGGCG
>DATFML010000071.1:0-3233 GCA_035266965.1 Gammaproteobacteria bacterium | reverse complement strand
GCCGGCGCGTGCCACCCGTACATTCGTTTGCTCATTGTGTTCAGACATGGTCACAGCTTTCCCGTCATTGCATCGATCATCTACATCCGACCCCGACCGGTGGGCGCGGAGTCTCGGCGTCTTGCGGCACGACGAACGCGGCGCCGGGTCTACTCGGAAGCCGCTTTTGCCTCTCCTGACCAGCTGCCCCAGCGGCTCAGCAGCAGGGAAGGTATGACTACCAGCAACAGTCCGATCACCACCAGCAGGAAGCCGTCCTGGTACGCGAGGATCATGGACCAGATCCGGTCGATGGCCCCCAGCAGCCGGGCCGCTGCCGCCCCCTGGTAGTCCGCGCTGGTACCGGCATGGGCCAGCACGCCGTGAAGCTGGGCCAGCGCCTGACGGGCCATGGGGTTTGCGGCGGTGAGCTGCGCGGTCAGCTGGTCACTGTGAAACAGGGTCCGCCGATCCAGCATGGTGACCAGCGCCGCGGTGCCGAAAGCCCCGCCCAGTTGCAGGGCGAAGTTGATGGCGCCTGATCCGTAGCCGATCAGCCGCGGTGGCAGGGCGGAAATGGCCCGCGACAGGGTGGGCGGCGGAAACGCCGCCATACCCACGCTGAGGATGGCCATGGAAGTGGCCAGGGACGCGAAGGACGTATTCCAGTCCGCATGGGCCATGCGCTCCACCGCCCAGATGGAGAAGCACAGCCCCGGCAGGGTCAGATAGTGAGGTGGCAGGCGGTCGCTGAGTCTGCCCACCAACGGCACCAGGATCGCCAGCACCAGGGTGGACGGCGTGAACAGCAGTCCCGCCGTGATGGGCGAGTAGTGCAGTATCAGCTGCACGAAATCCGGCAGCAGATACATGATGCCGTAGAACGCCCCGCCGAAAAAAAACAGGGCAAAGGCTCCGGCCATGAACCCCTTGCTGAGAAAGATGCCCAGATCCAGCAGCGGGCGCTCGACCCGCCGCTCCCACCAGACGAAGACCAGGGTGGTCAGCGCGGAGAAGGCTTCCAGTTCCAGTACCAGCGCACTGTTCCAGCCCCAGCGCTGGCCGTTGGACAGGGCCGTCAGAATGCTGAAGATCGCGGTGAACAGCAGCACCGCACCCAGCCAGTCGAAGGCGGGTCGGGGGCCGGAGGATTCCCTGGAGGGCAGAAAGAAGAAGCCCATGACAATCGCTGCGGCGCAGATGGGCGGAACGATGAAGAACACGTAGCGCCAGCTCTCGTTTTCCACCAGCCAGCCCCCGATCACGGTGGCCAGGGTCAGAGGCAGGCCCAGGCTCATGCCGTACATGGCGGTGGCCATGCCGCGCTGGTCAGCGGGGTAGACGGAGAACAGCGCCTCCAGGGCCACCGGCCGGATGACGCCGGTCATGGCGCCCTGCACGATGCGTGCGGCGATCACAGCGTCCATGGTGGTGGCCAGTCCGCCGACCAGAGAGGCCACGATGAATACGGTCAACAGACCGATATAGGTGGCACGCTGACCGAAGGCACTGACCAGCCAGGGAGCAACCAGCAACGAAACGGTAGTGGCCGCGAGAAAGCCTGTGGACAGCCATTGCACCTGCTCGGCGCTCATGCCGAAGGCGCCCTGGATGAAGGGGGTGGCCACATTGACGATGGTGATCGACATCCCCAGGGCCACCAGCCCCAGCAGAACCGTCAGGGTCACCAGCCACTTGTATCTCGGGCCATAGCGAGCGTTGAGTGCTTCGAGTTGCGTCATGGCGCTTTCGGAGGGAGCGGGAAACCGTGGCAAAACGGCAATTCTATCGGTTTAAAATAATTCGTAAACAACCTATTTAGTGGGTGAGACGGGCTCACAGCTTCTTTATGCGGCCACCTGGCCGTCCCGGGTGTTGCTTTCGAGGGGGAAACGCACCACCGCGCGTCCGCACGCCTATGATGCCGGGACAACAGCCTGAGCCGGCTCAGCGGGTTACCCGTGCGCGCCCGGCGGCGCCTCAGAGTCCCTTGACCGCCCAGCGATGAGATCCGCCGGTGCGGATATTGACGGTGACGATGCGGTCGGCATTGGTGTCGGCCACCAGCAGGGTGTGCTTGTCGAGCACCGCGAGTCCGCCCGGTTGCGCAAGGCCGGTGCTGAGAGTCGTCACCCGGTGGGTCTTGAGGTTCAGCACGCGAATGGCGTTGTTGAACGTGTCGGCGATATACAGGCGATGGTCCAGCCAGGCCAGACCCTGATCATGCTGCAGCAGCGCCTGGCCTGCCGGTCCATTGCGCATGCCGAAGGTGAACAGTCCCTTGCCGACAAGAGTGCGCACAGCGCCGGTATCAACTTTGATGCGCCGCAGGGCCGACGCCTCCGGATCGGCGACGTACAGCATGCCCTGGTGGTACGCCAGCCCACTGCTCTGAGCGAAGCTCGCCTGGTGGCGCGGGCCGTCGCCAATGCCTTCCATGCCGGTGCCCGCGTAGGGGCCGATCCGCCCGGCGGCCAGGTCGAGCTTCCAGATCTGATGATCGCCGGCCATGGCAATGTACAGGTCATTGCCCACCACCTGCAGCCCCCACGGTGAATTGAGGGCCACGCTGCGGGCCGCATGGGTACCGCGCACGCCGTACTCGCGTCGACCGTTGCCGGCCGCCGTACTCACCCGCCCGGTCTTCAGGTTCACGGCCCGGACCAGGGAGTTGCCGGTGTCGGCCACGTACAGGACGGGGCCGCGAAAGGCCAGGCCCTGGGGGCCGTCGAACTCGGCACGGCCGGGGCCGCCATCGCGGTCGCCGCGCTTGCCGTTGCCCACCACTCTCACCACCTTGCCGTCGTGGTCCAGCAGCACCACCCGGTTGTGGCCGGTGTCGCTGATCGCCACATAGCGCCCATCGACGGCCACCTTACCCGGCTGCAACAGGCCATGGCTGCCGTGCGCCAGGGGCTTCAGAGGCAGTGCCTGCGTAGTGAGCGCACCGGCCCGGCGCGCGCCGGCCAGGGTCTTGATCACGGCTTTTCGGATGCCGGCGTAGTGGCCCTCGCCTATGTAGCGCCCGACCACCTCGCCCTTCGGACCAAGCAGGATCTGCGTGGGCCAGGCCATCACGCCGTAGTGGTTCCACAGCACCATTCCCTGGTCGGTCACCACCGGATGGCGGATGTCGTAGCGCTGCAGGAAACCGTCGATGTTGCCGCTGCGGCGGGATGCGGTGAACTTGGGGGAATTGACTCCGATGATCAGCAGCCGACTGCCGAATTCCCGCTCCAGCTTCCTGGTTTCCG
>DATFML010000070.1:0-2196 GCA_035266965.1 Gammaproteobacteria bacterium | reverse complement strand
GACATCAGTTTCCACGGCATGTTCATCGAAATGGATGGGCGGCTCGACCCCCCCACTTTCGTCATGGTTCGGGTGCTGGCCGACGGTTCGGGCTCGAGCGACGAAATTCCGGCTCTGGTAGTGCGGACCACCGGAGCCGGTCTGGGCGTCATGTTCGCCGATTACGACCGCGCACTGTTGGAACGCATTGCCGGCGACTAGAATCGATTTCAAGATCGTTAATCGACTGTCAAGACAAGGCGCTGGCTGCGCAAGGAACGCCGCGAGAGCGGGTCAATGCACGGCGCGCGTGATCGGTAATGCAGGATTGGCGGGCAAGACGCATTTTGCGGCGGCATCTCGTGATCCATGGGAGAAATGCGTGCACTGCAGGGAGTCAGCCATGTCATCGAGCAATGCAACCGGCCACACCCTGCCACTGGACACCATGGCGGAGGAAAAGCGCGTACGGGTTTTGTTCAACGGCGAGATGGTGGCCGACACCCGCCAACCGCTGCTGCTGCGCGAGGAGGGCCATCCTCCCGTCTACTATTTTCCCCGCAGCGACATCCGCAGTACGTTCTTGAAGTCGAGTCGGACCGTGACCCACTGCCCGTACAAGGGCCAGGCTGACTATTGGCATGTTGAGGTGGGCGGCCGCACGGCGACGGATGCCGTGTGGGCCTATGAGCATCCCCTTTCCCATGGCCCGGATCTGAGCGGCTACGCGGCGCTGCGATGGGACGCCATGGACGGCTGGTTCGAAGAGGATGAGGAAGTGTTCGTCCATCCCAAAGATCCCTTCGTGCGCGTGGACACCCTGCAGAGCTCACGGCACATAGAAATCGTCATGGACGGCATTGTCGTAGCCACTACCGACCGGCCGGTGCTGCTGTTCGAGACCGGCCTTGCAACGCGCTACTACCTGCCCAAGCTGGACGTGCGCATGGACCTGCTGCGACCGAGCGACACCGTGACGCGCTGCCCCTACAAGGGGGAGGCCCGCTACTGCTCGGTCATGACACCCCGGGGCCCGGCCGAGGATGTACTGTGGTACTACTCGCACCCGTCCCCCGGACTGAGCGCGCTGACTTCCCGGGTCTGCTTCTACCAGGAACGGGTCGACCGGTTCACAGTGGACGGCGTCGCTTTGGCGTCGGAACCCGGCCCCGAATAACCATACCGATTTTCCAGAAGTAATGGCCGTCGGACCGGCACCCGTCGGCTGGGGACAAACCCCGCCTGCCGTAGTAGACTCTCGCGCAGCTTGCGACCTTCTCAACCATTGGGACATTCGTTTCCCCATCCTGACTGCGCGCTCCCGCCGGAGATGTAAATGATCAAGCGTATTCTGCTCGGCTCGCTGCTTGCGTTCGCGCTGGCCGCGGGCTGCAGCGCGGCCAACGAGCCACACCCGCCCATTGTCCGGAATCTGATGGGCCCGGACATCAAAGTCATCGCCACCTTCCAGGCGCCCGGCAACATGACCGCCTATGTGGTATCCATACAGGGCGAGCACCACATCCTCTACGTCACCTCCGATCACAAGCACGCGATCATCGGCACCATGCTGGACGAGCACGGCAGGAATCTCACCCGGACCCAACTCGAGAAGTATGCGCCGAAACCGGATTACTCGCAGCTGTGGCAGGCCGCCGAGCACACCGACTGGATCGCCGAAGGCGCCAAGTCTCCCAAGACCGTGGTCTATGTGATGGCCGATCCCCACTGCCCCTACTGCCATGCCTTCTGGCTGGCCAGCCAGCCCTACGAGAAAGTGGGCCTGCAGGTACGCTGGATCTGGGTTGCCTACCTGCGCCAGGACAGCGCCGCGAAAGCCGCCGCAATCCTCGGCGCGAAGGATCCCGTGGCCGCCATGAACCGGCACGAAAAGACGTTCACCGAGGGCGGCATCGCTCCGCTGAAGCATCCCGACCCGAAGATCCTGGACAAGATCAAGGCGAATACGGCTTTGATGGAGCAGTACGATATCCAGGGCACGCCGGCCATCATCTACAAGGACCGGGACGGCAAAGCGCAGTTGATCGTGGGTATGCCGGGTCTGAAGGATCTGCCCGAAATATTCCATCTACCGGCCCAGGCGGTGGACGACCCGGCGCTGAAGCGGTTGCGCTAATACCGCACCCTCCCACGGTCGCCTGCCCCCACCGGCAGGACGTCGACCCTGGTCGTGAAGACCCAGTTAGCGCTGCCACC
>DATFML010000069.1:0-3127 GCA_035266965.1 Gammaproteobacteria bacterium | reverse complement strand
GACCGTCATCGCGTCCTGTCCATTTCCGCTTCCACATAGAGGCCTGACCATCCCATGACTGAAGAGGTACTCACACGGGAAACCCTGCCGCTGCCGGCAGCGCGGACGACCGCACAGAACGCTCTCGTACTGGCCTGGGCGTCCCGCATCGATGCGTCCATAGGCGTGCTGGGGCGGCTGGCCGCCTGGTTGACGCTGTTGCTGGTGGCGCTGGTTGCGGGTGATGTCATCGCCCGTTACGTCTGGCATGTCGGCTCAGTCGCCGAGCAGCAGTTGGAATGGCATGTATTGGCAGTAATCGCCATGCTGAGCGCGTCGTTCACGCTTCAGCAGGATGAGCACGTGCGCGTGGATATCTTCTACCGGAACTATTCGCCACGCGCCCGTCGTATCCTCGACACCTTGGTCTATCTCCTGGTCGTCGTGCCCACGTCGGCATTCATTGCCGTCAGTTCTGTACACTTCGTCGTTCAATCGTACCGTCTCCACGAAGGCTCGGTAACGCCCGGCGGTTTGCCCGATCTGTTCATTCTCAAGGCCTTCGTCCCCCTGGGGTTCGCGCTGGTGTCCCTGGAGGCATTGGCACTGGGGGTACGCGAATGGCTCGGTCCCGTACAACAGGAGAAAGAGTAGCCGGCGATGGGGATTGAGTGGCTGGCCATCGGCATGGTGGCAGCGTTATTCGTGCTGCTGCTGGTGGGTATCCCGGTGCCGTTTGCCCTCGCCGCAGCGGGCATCGCCTTTGGTGGAATCGGAGCCGGGCTGTCGTTGTTCGGGCTGTTGCCCCTGCGTATCTACGGGGTGATCACCAACTACACCATGTTGGCCATTCCGCTGTTCGTGTTCATGGGCGTGATGCTGGAAAAGTCTCGCCTGGCCGAACGAATGCTGGAAGTCATAGGGCACCTGGCGGGCAAGCGCGCCGGTGGCATGGCCCTGGCAATCATCGCGTTCGGGGTCCTCATGGGCGCCTCCACCGGAATCGTCGCCGCCACGGTCGTCACCGTGGGCTTGATCAGCCTGCCTACTCTGCTCGCGCGAGACTACCACAAGGGATTGGCGTGCGGGACGATCTGCGCCTCGGGCACGTTGGGACAAATCATCCCCCCCAGTCTGGTACTGATCATTCTTTCGGACATCTCCGGCGTATCCGTGGGCACCCTGTTCGCCGCGGCGCTGGTGCCCAGTCTCGTGCTGTCGGTGCTCTACCTCGTGTACCTGGGCGTGGTTGCCTACACCCGTCCCGACATGATGCCGCCGATTGCCGCCGAGGAGCGGGCGACCGTGTCCACTGCGCGCCTGTTGGCGGATTTGGGCAAAGTGGTGCTGCCGCCGGTGGCGCTTATCGTGCTGGTCCTGGGGTCGATCATCGGCGGCGTGGCCGCGCCCACTGAAGCTGCCTCCATGGGAGCCCTCGGCGCCATCGTTTTGATCACGATCTCGGGCCGCCTGAGTTGGAACGTGATGCGTGAAACCGTTCTGTCCACCTTCAAGATCACAGGGATGACTCTCTTCGTGCTCATTTGCGCCCAGGTGTTCAGCCTGGCGTTTCGCGGGCTGCGCGGCGATTTCTTGGTCGACAGCCTCTTCAACCTGCTCCCGGGCGGCGTTTGGGGCGCGTTGCTGTTTCTCATCGCCCTTATCTTCATCCTGGGTTTCTTTTTGGACTGGATCGAGATCTCCTATATCGTGTTGCCGCTGTTTCTGCCCTTCTTCACCGCCTCCGGCATCAACCTGACCTGGCTCTGCATCTTGGTCGCCATGGTTCTTCAAACCTCGTTCCTGACACCACCGTTCGGTTGGTCCCTGTTCTACTTGCGCGGCGTCGCGCCGCGCGAAATCGCAACCGGCGACATCTACGCCGGGGTATTGCCGTTCATAGGCATTCAACTTGCGGCGGTTGCGGCCTTGTGCGTGTTCCCGGGGCTGGCCACCTGGTTGCCGCGGGCCATCGGCTGGAATTAGGCGGTTTTACCCCCGACATGCCGAACAATCTGTGTCCGGGCGGGTTAAGCACGGCTACCGGATCGCTGAAGACCGTCAAATCCGGAGACCGTGTGGCTACTGGGCCGCGGACCCGAGCAGCGGACGGCGCGCCGTCTCGCGCATGAGCATGATGGGGACGAGCGCAATCGCCGCCGCGCCCATGACGTAGAACGCCGGCATGTAGTCGTTGCCGCTACGGGTCACCAGCCACTGGATGACGAAAGGCGCCGTGCCCCCGAACAGCGAGGTGGAGACGTTGTAGGCGATGGCGAAGCCGGAATAGCGGTTGCGGGTGGGAAATATGGCCGGCAGCGTGGACGGCATGACGCCGGCCAGCATCACGGTGAGAAGCCCCAGTATCGCCAAACCGACCACCAGCAGCACTGTACTGCCCGACTGCAGCAACCAGAAGGCCGGCGCGGACAAGACGATGAATCCGCCGCAGGCGCTCAGCAACACGGCCTTGCGGCCGACCCGGTCGGACAGGTGCCCCAGCACCGGCGCCAGCCCCATCATGCCGACCATGACGGCGACGATCACCAGCAGGGATTTCGAAGCGGCGATTCCGAGCTGATCGGACAGATAGCTGGGCAGGTAGGACAGCACGTCGTAGTAGGCAACGTTCAGTATCAGGACCAACCCCATGCACAGCACGATGCGCCGCCAATGGTCGCCGATGGCCTCCTTCAGAGGCTCGGCAGTCACCTCGCCGGCCTCTTCCAGACCCTGGAAGGCAATGCTGTCCTCGAGCTTGAGCCGCAGGTACAGCCCGAACAGGCCCAGCGGCCCGGCCAACAGAAACGGCACGCGCCATCCCCAGGAAACCATGGCGGCATGGGGCAGAGCAAGGGTGAGGCCGGTCACGCTGCACGCACCCAGCGAATAGCCTGCAAGGGTTCCGAAATCCAGCCAGCTCGCCAGAAAGCCACGGTGTTCGTCCGTTGCCGATTCCACCACGAACGTCGCGGCGCCGCCGTACTCGCCGCCGGCGGAAAACCCCTGCACCAGCCGCGCCAGCACCAGCAGCGCCGGCGCCCACAGGCCAATGCGGTCGTAGCCGGGAATCAGCCCGACTGCGCAGGTACCGAAGGACATGGTGATGATGGTGATCGCCAGCACCCGGCTGCGCCCCAGCCGGTCG
>DATFML010000068.1:0-5191 GCA_035266965.1 Gammaproteobacteria bacterium | reverse complement strand
TCATGGGCATGGAGGTGGAATGGCGCCCCGATCCGGACAACGTCTATCTGACCGGCGGCAACGACAACCTGGCGCTCCACAGGGCCGCGGGGAATCCGGACGGGCCGCAGCGTCTGGATCATATCGGCTTCATCATCGCTTCCCCCGCCGACGTTGATCAGTGGTACGAGTTCCTCAACGCCAACGGCGTGTCCATCAAGGCCGCGCCCCGCACCCACCGGGACGGCGCCCGCAGCTTCTACTGTGCGGACCCGGAGGGCAATGTCGTACAGATAATCCACCATCCACCCATCGCGCAAAATATGAAATAATGGGCGATCCGGGCCGGCCCTGCGGCCGGCGCCATGTTCTTCTCAGTCTAGGGAGGTCGCGCAGGTGGGGAAGGCGATGAAGAAGTTGAGGCTGCATGGTTTCAACAACCTCACCAAGACGCTCAGCTTCAATATCTACGATATCTGCTACGCCATCACGCCGCGCCAGCGCCGCGAGTACATCGAATACATCGACGAGGCGTATAACGCCGAACGGCTGACGCAGATACTCACCGATGTGTCCAATATCATCGGGGCCAACATCCTGAACATCGCACACCAGGACTACGAGCCCCAGGGCGCGAGCGTCACCATGCTCATTTCCGAGGAGCCGGTCGTGGACAAGAAGCTCTTGTCCCAGTCCGAGCAGCCCGGTCCGCTGCCGGACGCGGTGGTCGCGCACCTGGACAAGAGCCACATCACCGTCCACACCTATCCGGAAAGTCACCCGGACAACGGTATCAGCACCTTCCGCGCCGATATCGATGTCTCCACCTGCGGACGCATTTCGCCGCTGCGCGCCCTGAACTACCTCATCCACAGCTTCGAATCGGACATCGTCACGGTGGATTACCGGGTGCGTGGCTTCACCCGCGACGTGCGGGGCAAGAAGCACTTCATCGATCACAAGATCAATTCCATCCAGAATTTCATGTCCCGGGACACACGCAACCGTTATCACATGATCGACGTCAACGTGTACCAGGAGCAGACCTTCCACACCAAGATGCTCCTCAAGGACTTCGACCTGGACAATTATCTGTTCGGCGTGGACAAGGAGGATCTGACCGCCAAGGAGGACCGCACCATCCGACGGCGCCTGGAGCGGGAGATGACCGAGATCTTCTACGGGCGCAATCTGCGGCGCATGCCGTGAGGTGAGACTGCAAGAGCCACGGAAACCACGGAATCCACGGAAGGGTAAAGGCGAAGGCAAAGGCGAAAGCGCCACGGAAAACACGGAAAGCACGGAAGATGAATATTCATAGGCCGCGGTAACGAAGGGTGCAATCACCGGAGGGCATTGCACCCTACGTCAACGTCGGGGTCGGTTTTGGGTTTTGGGGCCCCGTGTGTCGCACCGAGCATCGCAGCCCGAAGCGGAAAAAAGCGCGCCCCCTGTTTGAGCCCGAGATGACCCAAGCCCGACAGGGCGCCGGGTCAGCCGGCGAGTTGGGCGCGCGCCGCTTCGGGCGAGAAGCGCAGGGCACCCGACAGGGTGCGACACCCGGGCGTCCTTTCTTTTTGGGTACTTTTGCTTTGGACGAGCAAAGAAAAAGGACCTCGCCGCGCGGGCGCGAGAGCCCGCATTCAATCAAGAGCCACGGAATCCACAGAACCCACGGAAAGGCATTAACAACAAAAGCGCCACGGAAAACACGGAAAACACGGAAAACACGGAAAACACGGAAAGCACGGACGGTGTTTTTCGGCGCACCCTGCGATGCACGCGGGAATGGCACGCCGTGAGACGAAGCGAGTTTTGGAATCCCGTGTGTCGCACCGAGCATCGCAGTCGATGTAGGGTGCAATAAGCGCAGCGCATTGCACCGTTCGTGGGGCAAGACCGAAAGAGCCACGGAAACCACGGAATCCACGGAAGGGAAGAGGCAAAGGAGCCACGGAAAGCACGGACAGGTTAGGTAAGGGCGCAACAACCGGAGGGCATGGCGCCGGATTCAGTGTTCAGATCCAGTATGCGGTCCGCGTCATCACTTTTGAAACAAGCCCCATCAGGCCCTTCACTGGCCCGGGCAGTTCGACCCCGCCCGACTCCATGGCCACCGTGCCGTGGTGGGCTTCATCGACGCGCATCTGCTCCAGCACGGCCCGGCTCTTGCCGTCGTTGGAGGGCAGCCGCTGCAGGTGTTCGTCCAGGTGACGGATCACCTGACGTTCGGTTTCCGCCACGAATCCCAGACTCCACTTGTCGCCGATGAGACCGGCGACGGCGCCGATGGTCAACGAGCCCATGTACCACGCCGGGTTGAGATAGCTGGTGTGTCCTCCCAGAGCTTTGACCCGCTGCTCGCACCACGCCAGGTGGTCGTTCTCCTCCAGAGCCGCCTGTTCCATGCGGTCGCGCACCTGCTCCAACCGCGCGGTCAGGGCCTGCCCCTGGTAGAGCGCCTGGGCGCTCACTTCGCCGGCGTGATCGACGCGCATCAGCCGGGCGGACTCGGTGCGTTCCCGGTCGGTCAACTCCGCCTCGGCATGCCGTTCCGCGGGATCCGGACGCCCGGTCACCGGCGGACGCCCCAGCAGCGTGCGCAACGCCTGGTCGAAGTTCATGAGCAGATGATCGGCAGGGCTGTAATGACGCTGGTTCATGGCTGAAAGATACCCCTTGCCCCGCTCGGCTGACAAGTCGGACCGCGCGGGTGGACTGTGTGTGAAGAAAAATGTACTGCATCGCCCAGCTCGGGCCACCATTCAAGAAAAAGCGCCACGGAAAACACGGAAAGCACGGAAGATAAGAAAAGGAGAAGTCGCGTTGGGCGGAATCTGCTTCGTCGTGTACCCCCACCGTGCTCACCGCTGTTGCAGACGGGGGGCGGCGCAACTCAAGCCCGGAATTGAATCAATTACCGGCTTGAGAATGTGAGTAACGAGCGGCGCCGTTGGCGGGTGCGCCGCGTGGAGGAGTCGGTTCCAGGCTTTGTCGTGCCGCCTGCCAAAAAGAACGCTTTACCGAGAGAGCCGCCGATAGACTTCCCTGGGACGCTGTCTCCCCCCGATTGCTCTTTTCCGTGCTTTCCGTGTTTTCCGTGGCGCATTTCTTCTTTGCTCCACACCGCTAGCGCAGCTGCCGCTCCAGCAGGACCACCGGATGGATGACTTCCATGGTGACGCCGGCGGCGCGCAGGCCGGCGCTCAGGTGCATGGCGCAGCCCACGTTGGCGGTCACCACCAGAGCGGGGCGCTGGGCGCGGATGGCGGCGATATGGGGTTCGCGCAGGCGATCGGCCATGTCCGGCTGGGTCAGGACATAGCTGCCGGCGGCGCCGCAGCAGCGGTCGTGGTCTGTCAGGGGGATCAATTCGATCTGGGGTATGCGGCTGAGCAGCTTGTTCGGCGCGTCGGGCTGTTTGAGCACGTTGCGCAGGGAGCAGGGCAGGTGGACGGCGACCCGGGCGCGCAGGGGAGCCAGTCGCACGGTGCCCGCCCAGTCACGGGCGTCCAGAAAACTGTTGATGTCCTGCACCCGGGCACCGAAGGCGGTTGCTTTGGCATCGCCCTCCCGGGGTGGGTGGTTCAGGGTGCCGTACTCCTTGAGCATGGCGCCGCAGCCGCTGGCGGTGGTCAGGATGGCGTCCGGCTCCACGGCGGCAAAGGCGTCGATGTTGCGTTGCGCCAGCTCGGCGGCCCGTTCGGGTTCGCCGTTGTGCTGATGGATGGCGCCGCAGCAGACCTGGCCGCGGGGCACATGGACGCCGAAGCCCAGGCGGTTGAGCACGTTGATGCTGGCCTGCAGGGTCTGGGTGTCGGCCAGTTCCGCGACGCACCCGGTGAACAGGGCGACCGTACCCCGTTGGGGCGCGCTGGGCGGATAGTAGCGCAGCCAGCGGCCGGGTCCGGTCAGCTCGGGCAGGGCCGTGTCGGCGCGGGTCAGGCCGGCGGCTCGCAGCAGGCCGGTGGTGCGGGCCAGATAGCGCAGCCCGCTGCGCTGGTACAGGCGCAGCAGCCGACCGGTCAGCCGCAAGGCCCGCTTGTCGGGCACCAGTACGTCCATGGCCAGTCTGCGGGACAAGCGCTGCGCCCGCGTCCGCGGGCGGGTCGGCTCGATGCGGGCCCGGGCTGCGTCCATCAATGCACCGAACGGCACGCCGGACGGGCACATGGCTTCGCAGGCGCGGCACTCCAGGCAGCGGTCCAGATGAAAGGCCAGGCGCGGTGACGAGGCGTCGAGCTCGTTGCGGTCCAGGCTCTGCATGAGTGCGATGCGCCCGCGCGGGGAATCCCCCTCATCCTGGGTTTCCCGATAGGTGGGGCAATGGGGCAGGCACAGACCGCACATGACGCAGCGGTCGGTTTGCTTCAGATCCATGGTGGACAAATTGCGCGAGCCGGTGTCGTGATCGAGAATGCGGAGGGTTCGGTTCGGGGGCGCCTGCGCATGCACGGGTTGCCCGCCTACCCATATAATGCAACGAACATAGCCGCAATCGCCGCTGGTGCGCAACCGGAAGCCTTGTCATGTCTTATTATCGGTATCACGTGTTCTTCTGTACCAACCTGCGCGAGGACGGCAGCGCCTGCTGCCAGCGCTTCGACGCCCAGGCCATGCGCGATTACGCCAAGCAGCGCACCAAGGAGCTGGGTATTGCCGGTGCGGGCGGCGTGCGGGTCAACACCGCCGGCTGCATGGACCGCTGCCAGGAAGGTCCTGTCGTCGTCGTGTATCCGGAGGGGGTCTGGTACACCTATGTGGACCAGGAGGATATCGACGAGATTATCGAACAGCATCTGCGCCAGGGGCGGGTCGTCGAGCGCCTTCTGATCTGATTAATCTCTTTATCTTTAATATGTTGTGAATGGTGTCGCCTCCCGGGGCGGGCGCAGGCCGTGGGCCCTGAGACAGGGGTTGACATGCAATAAAGAATATTAGAAACTTCTTACATGCTGATCGACCGGCCCCCCTCATTTACCGGCCGATCGGTACTCCTCCATCCTCCTTTGGTGGTTTTGAGCGCGGCTCCCCAAGCCGCGCTTTTTTTTTGCCCGCAACGCGAGCCGATCTGGTTCCCAGACGTTATATTGAGTGTCGATAATAAGTGGTTGATTGAGCGCCAAGCTCTTGGCTGGGTGTGTTCTTTATGGGCAGTCAGCTGGGTTTGGCGGACGGAGGTTCCAGAATCGACCTATGCCGACAGTCCGTG
>DATFML010000067.1:0-5859 GCA_035266965.1 Gammaproteobacteria bacterium | reverse complement strand
GTCCACCGCCGTGGGCGTCGGTGTGGGGCTGGCGGCGAAACACTTTGTCACCCCGTTCCATGAGGGACTGGTGATCGGTGTTCCGCCCATGCTCACCGTCGCGGTCCTCATGATGGGCATCGCCTACAACCAGCGGATCTGGCAGTCGCTGGAGGACCGTTGGCAGAGGACGTTCATGTGCAAACGCTGCGGCACGGTGTTCCAGGTCAGCGACTTCGAGCTGCCCGAGGGTGCCAACCCCCGTTCATACCGCCACCGGCGGGGCACGTACCTGCCCCGGGGCGCCAGCGTCACGGGCAAGCGGTAACCCGCCCGCGCCCATTCAACTACGGGCTCCGGCCGCAACGCGGTCGGCCGGGGCCCGCCTTACTTAATACCGCGAGACATCAACTCATAAGGAGTCGTTATGCTGAAAATGAAGTTCCGTCCGCACCTGACCGCGATGCTCGCTGTGGCATTGGCAGGAGCGGCCCCGATCGCCAATGCCTCCGTTCACAGCAAGGCGATCCTCAAGGCCGACAATGGCGCTGACTTTCTGTTTACCTCCCTGCACCAGCAGTACAAGGAATATCCCCTCAGCGCCGCGCAGGGAAACAAGGAGACCGGCTCCATCACCGGCGGCGCCCTCGATCTCAAGGGTCTGGGCTCCATCGGTCTGTACACCCGCCTGCGCACCGACTACAACAGGGGCAACACCGACTACGTGGGCCACACCCTCGGCGGGACCCCCGTCGCCGCGAAGACCCACAACCAGATCCTCAATCTCGCTTTCCAGTTGGGCTGGGGCTTCGGCCTCGGTCAGCGTGCGGCGCTGATCCCCTACGCCGGCGTGGATGTGCGGGCCTGGCGCCGCGCCGTCGACTACGGTACGCCTGCCTCCTATGACGAAATCTACGACTTCTACGACGTCGGCGCGGGGCTGCTGGGACAGTACGCGGTCACACCCAAACTGGTGGTCAGTGCCAACGCGTTCGTCGGTCGCACTCACAGCCCCCAGATGGAGGCCGGCCTTCCCCAGCAGCTGGGCGGGGTTCAGACCTACAACCAGGGGACGGGACCGGTCGATCGGGCGCGTCTGAGCGTGGACTACGATGCCTACGGCCCGGTTCACCTGGTCGCCGGCGTGACTTACTATCACCTGGCCTACGGCGAGTCGAATCACCTGCAGAACACCAGCTACGAGCCGGCCAGCCGGACCAACCAGCTGATCTACGAGGTCGGTGTCGGCGTCCACCTCTGATTGCTGGGCCTCGCAATAGAAAAAGCCGCCCCTGATCGATACGGGGCGGCCTTTTTCACAGTCCCTTCTCTTGCGACCCCTATCCTTGCGCCGGTCTGCAGCCGTCGAACTTGTAACCCCTGTGCATCGGCATCAGCAGACACTGTTCCTTCCGTTTGACCCTGGGGACGGTAGGCTCTGCCCCTTTATCGCCAACGCCTCGAGCGCCTTCCGCGTGGACTTCCGCAATTTCGACTTAAATTTCTTGTTCAATCCGTCAAGGGGTGTTCCATTCGCCTGTTCTTTGCGAAGGCGTTTTAGGACGTGCCCGAGCCGATCTCCCATTAGGTGAATGAGATAGGCATCCGTAACGGATAGATTGTCGTCGACTTTTATGACGAGAACAAAGGACGGCCCCAAACCTTTGACAAGTCGTTCGGCCATATTCAGCTTTAACCGGACATTCGTTGTCCCTGCATACACTGTTTTAACCTGAACATGGCACGATGCCGGGGCACTTCTTTTGTCTAACGAGCGAGCTTCCTGATTATCGAACGGGAAGTCGACGATGAAATCCCACCCTGCGCGATCCCGGTCGGATTTATTGCAAATTAATTGAGCATCCGCGCAGATTACTTTGAAGTGACTTTCCCCTTTTTCGCCAAGCTCATCTGGAGTGAGTCGAATCTTTTTCATCGGGCAGCATGTAGTTTTGCAATCAACAGACTATAGCAAAATGCAGCTAAGCGAATCGGCGGGGTTGATTTTTTCGGTTGTTCAGCACAGGGACCATTAGTCATCCCAGCCGGGCGACCAAATCCTCTGCCCGCAGATGAGTGTACCGTTTGAGCATCTGCAGTGTCTTGTGGCCGGTGATCGACGCCACCTCCATGGGGTTCAGGCCCTTCTCGAATAGGCGGCTGGTGGCTTCGTGCCGCAGGTCGTGGAAACGCAGGTCTGCGAGAAACCCGGCGTCAGGGTCTTTCCCCGCGTCAGCACAATCGGCCTCGTACTGCTTGCGTGCGCGCTTGACGCAGAGCGTGAATGCCCGAGAGATTGAATCCTGGTGGACACTACCCCAGACCGCCCCAGTATGCGGCTTGGGGCGCTTTTTCAGGACACCGACGGCAACTGAGGACAGCGGCACCCGCCGGGCCTCTCCGATTTTCGTCTCCGGTACGGTCGCCACTTTGGCTTTGAGGTCGATATGCTTCCAGTCCATGGCTGCAATCTCCCCGCGGCGCATGCCGGTCGCCAAAGCCAGGCGCACGATGGCACCGATGGGCTCCCCCTCGTAACCGTCCGCAGCGGCCAGCAGCCGCTTTTCCTCGGCCTTGGGCAGCCGCCGGTCCCGACTGCCGTCTTGGCCAACTTTCGGCCGGCGGATAAGCCGGACGGGGTTGCCGTAAGGCAGATGAATCCCCCAGTCCGCAGCCGCCACCGTGAACACATGGCTCAGCAGGTTGAGTTCACGGTTCACCGTTGACGCACTGACAGCCGTCAGGCGGCGGTCGCGGTATTCGGAGAGCTGGGCTGCCGTACAAGCGTGAACGGAGAGTGCCGACACTGGGTCGGCAAGGATCATGCGGGCGTGGGACTTCTCGTTGTCGGAGCCGCGCTTCGACGGGGTAACTTCTTCGAGGTAGCGTTCCAGTAGCTTCCCGACCGTGGTTCGCGTAGAAGGCCGGTAGTCTACCAGCTCGCCCCGGCGCATACGGGACTCGACCTCGCCGGCCCACGCCTGGCCGTCGGCCTTCGTGTCGAACGTGCGGATCTGCTCGGGGAAGCCTTTGCGGCGGACGCGGACCTGCCAAACCTTCTTACCCCTTGGCCCCGGCCGCCTGGTGAATGTCGCCATGGGTCATGTCTCCTCTCCGGTGTCGCGCCATTGTCGCAAATTCGGAGGGAGTCGGGCGACTTTCTCTTTAATCTCTTGTTTTAAATGGCGTCCCCAAGGGGAGTCGAACCCCTGTCGCCGCCGTGAAAGGGCGGTGTCCTAGGCCTCTAGACGATGGGGACGGAAACGCGCTACTCGCTGGACTCGTCGGGTTTGGTAGACTTCTTGCCGTCCTTCAAGGGGCAGGCAACAGCGCCCGCGAGCAGTATCAGAAACCCGTACGGAACCAGCGACAGCATGGTGACCGTTGGACCGTTGGGGTCCCGAAACAACATTGCAAAACCGCCGATGAGGCCAACGGCGATCATCAGGATTCCGCCATAGACCGTGATGCGACACAGTAACAAGGTATCCGGTACCTGCGGCGAAAAATCCCGGGCTGGAAACCCAGCCCGGGCAATCTGGTGGAGCCAGGCGGGATCGAACCGCCGACCTCTTGCATGCCATGCAAGCGCTCTCCCAGCTGAGCTATGGCCCCGAAAGCAAGACGCGAATTTTAAGAGAGCCCCGCGGGACTGTCAAGAATCCTATGCGCCGGGACTCTGGCTATTTCGTATATAGTCTAGCGCCTTAGCAATCCTCTTCAGAGTGCGCTCCCGCCCCACCAGTTGGACGGTCACGTCGATGGGCGGCGAGACCGGACCGCCGGCCAGCGCTACCCGCAGGGGCTGGGCCACCTTGCCCATCTTGACCCCCAGACCCTCGGCGGTGTCGACGACCACCTGATGGATGGCCTCCTGGGTCCACTCGGACAGGCTCTCGAAGGCTTTGGCCAGCCGTTCCAGGCCCTCGGCGGCATCCGCCGTCAGGTTCTTGCGGGCGGCCTTCTCGTCGTAGTCCTCGAAGTCCCGGTAGAAGAAGGCGCTGTTCTGGGCCATTTCAACCAGGGTCTTGGCCCGCTCGCGCTGGGCGATCACCACGTCGGCCAGCTCCGGGGCCGGCGCCGGATCGATGCCCAGGCGGCCCAGATGCACACTCAGGTGCCGGGCCACATGACTGGGTTCCCCGTTCTTGAGGTAATGCTGGTTGAGCCACAGCAGCTTGCCGGGATTGAAGGTGGACGCCGAGTTGTTCACCGCCCCGATATCGAACATCTCCACCATCTCGTCCAGGGAGAACACCTCCTGGTCTCCGTGGGACCACCCCAGGCGCACCAGATAGTTGAGCAGCGCCTCCGGCAGGTAGCCTTCGTCGCGATACTGCATGACGCTGACCGCCCCGTGACGCTTGGACAAGCGTTTGCCGTCCTCGCCCAGGATCATGGGCACATGGGCGAAGCGCGGCGGCTCATAGCCCAGGGCCCGCATGATGTTCATCTGCCGGGGCGTGTTGTTCAGATGATCGTCGCCGCGGATGACCTGGGTGATGGCCATGTCCGTGTCGTCCACCACCACCGTGAGATTGTAGGTGGGGCTGCCGTCGCTGCGCTGGATGATCAGGTCGTCGAGCTCGGAGTTGTTGAACACCACCCGGCCCCGGATCAGGTCGTCCACCACCACCTGGCCTTCCAGGGGATTGCGGAAACGAATCACATAGGGCGCGTCGGGGGACGGCGGCGTGGCGCCGTTGCGGCAGTGCCCGTCGTAACGGGGCTTTTCCTTGCGTGCGAGCTGCTCGGCCCGCAACTTCTCCAGGCGCTCCTTGCTGCAGTAGCAACGGTAGGCGTGCCCGGTGTCCATCAGCCGCTGGATGACGGCCCGGTAATGGTCGAAGCGCTCGGTCTGATAGAACGGGCCTTCGTCGTAGTCCAGTCCCAGCCAGGTCATGCCCTCCAGAATGGCGTTGACCGACTCGGCGGTGGAACGCTCCAGATCGGTATCCTCGATGCGCAGCACGAACTTGCCGCCGTGCTTGCGGGCGTGCAGCCAGGAAAACAGCGCCGTGCGCGCCCCCCCGATGTGCAGAAAGCCGGTGGGGCTGGGAGCGAAACGGGTGCGAATGGTCATGATGTGAGGAATCCGGCCGGGGTGGGTGAAAGGCGCCATTCTAGCAAACAGCGCCCCGCCGCGCGTGCCGCGATGGGCTGCGCGGCCGCACAGGTGGCCGGTTAGATGGCGTTGCGCAGGCCCAGTTCCTCGGGATAGGGCTGCAGATAGCGCTGGGCCTGCACGTAGGGGTGGGGCGCCCGGCGCAGGTGATGGCGCAGCAGGGTCAGGGGCACCACCAGCGGCACGGTGCCGCGGCGGTAGGCGTCGATGACGCCCTGCATTTCCGCCTTGTCGTCGCCGCTCAGGGACTGCTTGATGAAGCCGGCCAGATGCTGCAGCACATTGGCATGGCGTCCCCGGGAAGAGCGCTTGCGCAAAGCCGCCATGAGCCGCGCGAGATAGGCGTCCTTCAAGGGCTCAAGGGACTCGCTGCCGGCCCGGGCCACCAGACGGCCCAGCTCACGCAGCAGGTGCGCGCCGCGGCTGAGGATGATGAACTTGTGCTCGCTGTGAAAGCGCACCAATGCCGCCGGCGTAGCCACGGCGGCCACCGTGCGGCGCCACCGGTCATAAACGAACACTCGTTCTATGAAGTTCTCCCGCAGCAGCGGATCGTGCAACCGGCCCTCCTCCTCCACCGGCAGCCAGGGCATGCGTGCCATAAGCTCGCGGGCGAACAAACCGACCCCGGAGCGTTCGGGCATGGCGCTCTCGCCGTAGACTTTCACCCGTTCCATCCCACAGCTCGGTGAACCGCTTTTGAGGATGTAACCGCTGACGGGCTCCAGGGTCGAGAGGCGCTGGCGGGCGAAGCG
>DATFML010000066.1:0-14678 GCA_035266965.1 Gammaproteobacteria bacterium | reverse complement strand
ACCTGCAGCCGGTCAAATCCCAGTCCCTGCACATGAGCACCGATTCGCCCTATGGACTGACGCTGATCGGTTTCCGCATGCCCGGTTACGACAGCAAGGATTTCGCCGCCAGTCAGGTGCTGTCGGACGTGTTGAGCAGCCAGCGCGGCAAGCTGTTCAATCTGGTCACCGAGGGTAAGGCCCTGCAGACCGGCTTTCAGCTCAGCCCGTTTCGGCAGACCGGCATGGGTATGCTCTATGCGGTGTTCCCGAAGGGAGCGGACAGCGCCAAGCTCATGAAGCAGGTGCAGAGCACCCTGGCCGACATCGTCAAGCACGGTGTGCCGCCCGACCTGGTGGCGGCCGCCAAGCGTCAGGAGCGATCCTCGTTCGCGTTCCAGAAGAACTCCATTCCGGGGCTGGCGTCGGCGTGGTCCCAGGCGCTCGCCGTGGAGCACCGGCATTCGCCCGCCGATGACATGAAGGCCATCGACAGGGTGACGGTGGCGGACGTCAACCGGGTGGCGCGCAAGTATCTCAAGGACGCGCACACCATTCGCGCTACCCTGACGCCCCAGAGCGGCAGCAAGCCGACCACCTCCCACGGCTTCGGCGGCAAGGAGTCGTTCGCCCCCAAGAACCCCAAGAAGGTGAAGCTGCCGGCCTGGGCCCATCAGGCGCTGGGACGCCTGCAGGTGCCCGCCTCGGTGGTCAATCCGGTGGTGAAGGTGTTCCCCAACGGTTTGAAGCTCATCGTGCAGCCCGAGCACATCAGCGATACGGTCAGCGTGTACGGCCATATCCGCAACCGTTCGGACATGGAGGCGCCCAAGAGCGAGCAGGGCGTCGACCAGGTGCTTGAGCAATTGTTCGACTATGGCTCCCAACACCTGCACCGGGTGGCGTTCCAGAAGGCCCTGGACGACATCGGCGCCAACGAATCGGGGGGCTCGGACTTCTCCCTGCAGGTGCTGAACGACCATTTCACCCGTGGCGTGCAGCTGCTGGCGGACAACGAGTTGCACCCGGCGCTGCCGACCCATGCCTTCCGGGTCGTGCGTGCCCAGACGGCCCGCTCGGTGGCCGGCGAGCTGCAGAGCCCGTCCTTCATCATGCACCAGTCCCTGAAGAAGGCGCTGTTTCCGTCCACCGATCCGAGCCTGCTGCATCCGACACCGCCGACGGTATCGAAGCTGTCCCTCAAAGAGGTGTCGGACTACTATCACAAGACGTTCCGGCCGGACCTGACCACCATCGTGGTGATCGGCAACGTCACGCCCAAGCACGCCGAGGCGGTGATCGGGAAATACTTCGGGGCCTGGAAGGCGAGCGGCCCCAAGCCCGATACGGTGTTGCCGGCGGTGCCCGACAACAAGCCATCCACCACCCACGTACCGGACTCCAGCCGCGTGCAGGACCGGGTGGTGCTGGCGGAAACCCTGGGCCTCACGCGCTTCAGTCCGGACTATTTCGCCCTTCAATTGGGTAACCACGTGCTGGGCGGCGCCTTCTATGCCACCCGTCTGTACCACGACCTGCGCGAAGAGAACGGACTGGTTTACACCGTGCAGTCCCAGTTCCAGTTCGGCAGGAAGCGGTCCATCTACATGGTCGCCTATGCCTGCGATCCGGACAACGTGGACAAGGCCCACTCGATCATCGTGCGGGACCTGAGGGAAATGCAGAACAGGCCGGTGACGCCCGGGGAACTGCGTCAGGCCAAGGCGCTGCTGCTGCGCGAGATACCGCTTTCGGAGGACAGCATGGACAGCATCGCCCAGGGGTTGCTGAGTCGTGCCGACAAGGGCCTGCCCCTGGACGAGCCCACGTTGGCGGCCAAACGCTATGTGGCTCTGAACGCCAAACAGGTGAAAGCCGCATTCGCGAAGTGGCTGCGACCGAAGGGCCTGGTGCAGGCCAGCCAGGGGCCGCAGCCCAAGTGATGCCTCAGGTGCCGGCGCAGCGGCCCGTCAGGACGGCTGCGCCGGACTCGCGGATGGCTGCCGCTGCCGTCACTGACCGTCGGCGTGATCCTGGAGATACCTGACGATCACTTCCAGGGTCTTGTGGGAAGGCATGGGCCTGCCGGTGGAGAGCATGATGCGTTCCATGCGCCGCACCACCCCCGGCCATTGCGCGGCGGTATGCTGCCGCGGGTTGGGGAGGGCATGGCACTGGGCGCAGGTCTGGGCATAGGCGCGGCCGGCGGACGATCGCAGATCCGGCGCCGGCCCGTTTTCCGAACGTTCCCCGCCGCCCATCATTCCGCCTCCCATCATGCCTCCCCCCATCATCTGGGCGGAGGCGAGACCGGTGCCCAGCAGACCCAGTGTCAACAGAACGATAGTTCGTGCCGCGAAGCGATGCGGTGCGGTTGGGCTTTTCATGCGGCTCTCCTAAAGCATTCCTGCCGAGTGTCGCCCAATGATATGACAGTCCGCGCGCCCGCGTACTGTCTTTCAGCCCTGGCCGGCAACGCCATGCCAGGACGTTCCACGCGCATGATCGGGAGAGTCTTATGGTTGTATCTCCGATGGCAGCATCCGCGATGCCGATGTCCGGTGCCGCGTCCGGTGTGAGTCACGCCGCGACCGCCGCCAAGGGACACGCGGCATCCGGCGAAGCCAACGAGAGCGCCGCGGCCGAACAGGCCGAGGCGCCGGCTCAGCAGGCCAGCGAAGGCGAGAAGGGCAGCCTCATCAACGTCCACGCCTAGCGGGCCGAAATCACGCCGGGGCATGTGCGCCCCGGCGTGTTCCATGCGGGGCGCGCTTGACTGTCACCGTTGCCCGATGCTAGCTTCGAACCCATGAACACAACCACCCGCGAGTTCCTGCGACTGCGACTGACCGGCCCGGTTTCCTGAGGGAGCCGGGAACGACGGGTCGTTGTCCGCCTGCGGGCGCTCGCAAAAAAGGGTTGTGTTCCATGTCAGAGTTTTCCACTTCCAGTTCCGTATTACTCCGGCCGTTGCTTCCGGCCCGGGACCTTTGCGCCCGGGCGCACCGGCGCACGCCGTCTCTCTCGCTGCTGCGACTGACCAGCGGTCACCGGGGTTAAGGGCTCGCCCCGAGCCCACCCGGTGGCCGTGGCGGTCGCCACACCCGACAGCAGCAACCTTCATGGCTCAACAGAGAGAGACATCCCAATGGGTAGTCACAGCAGCGAGAAATACCGGGCGTTTGCGCCCGTTCAGCTTTCCGACCGCCGCTGGCCGGCGCGCACCATAACGCGGGCGCCGGTCTGGTGCAGTGTCGACCTGCGCGACGGCAATCAGGCTCTGATCGAACCCATGGATGCCCGCCGCAAGCGGCGCATGTTCGATGCCCTTGTCGCGCTGGGCTTCAAGGAAATCGAAGTGGGCTTTCCGGCCGCGTCCCAGACCGATTTCGATTTCGTGCGCGAGCTCATCGATCAGCAGCTCATCCCGGCCGATGTCACCATCCAGGTGCTCACCCAGGCCCGTGAACACCTGATCCGTCGCACCTTCGAGGCGTTGCGCGGTGCGCCGCGGGCCATTGTGCACCTGTACAACTCCACCTCTCCCGTACAGCGCCGGGTGGTGTTCGGACTGGACCGTGACGGCGTCGTGGACATGGCCGTCAACGGCGCCCGCCTGATCCGGGCCCGGGCTGCCGAGCAGCCGGACACCGCCTGGGTGTTCCAGTATTCGCCGGAGAGCTTCACCGCCACCGAGCTGGAGTTCGCGGTACGCATCTGTGATGCCGTCAACGCCGTGTGGCGCCCGTGGGAGGGACAGCGCGTCATCATCAATCTGCCCGCCACCGTGGAAATGGCCACCCCCAATGTGTTCGCCGATCAGGTGGAATGGTTCGGCCGGCAGGTGCGGCACCGTGAGCATCTGGTGCTCAGCGTCCATCCTCACAACGACCGCGGCACGGCCGTGGCGGCCGCCGAGCTGGCCCTGATGGCGGGCGCCGACCGGGTGGAGGGCACCCTGTTCGGCAATGGCGAACGCACCGGCAACGTGGACGTGGTCACCCTGGCTTTGAACCTCCATACCCAGGGGGTGGACCCCGGACTGGATTTCTCCGACATCAACGCCGTGGTGCGCTGCGCCGAACACTGCAACCAGCTGCCGGTACATCCCCGTCATCCCTACGCCGGCGAGCTGGTGTTCACGGCCTTTTCCGGCTCTCACCAGGACGCCATCAGGAAAGGCTTCGCCGCCCGCAGGCAGGATCCGGACGGCGCCTGGGACGTTCCCTATCTGCCCATCGACCCGGCGGATGTGGGGCGCAGCTACGAGGCGGTGATTCGCGTCAACAGCCAATCGGGCAAAGGCGGGGTGGCCTATCTGCTGGAGCAGGGCTACGGACTGACCCTTCCCCGGCGCCTGCAGATCGAGTTCAGCGCCGTTGTTCAGGGCATCACCGACGGGACCGGCAAGGAGCTGACAGCGGAACGGATCTGGGAGGCCTTTGCGCGCGAGTATCTGGAAGCCGGGCCGGGCGTCGAACTGGCGGATTATCGCCATGCGCCGGAGACCGGACACCACGGCCAGGATCGGGTGCGCGCCACCATTCGCCACGACGGCATGGAGCATCTGGTCACGGGCGTGGGCAGCGGGCCCATCGACGCGTTCGTCGACGCTTTGACTCAGCACGGCCTGGCGTTGCAGGTGGTGGACTACCGCGAGCACGCGGTGGGCGCCGGTGCCGATGCCGTTGCCGTCAGCTATGTGGAAGTCGATTTCGGCGACGGGCGCACCTGGTTCGGCGTGGGGCGCCACCGGAACATCGTCACGGCTTCCCTGCAGGCGGTGGTGAGCGCCGTCAACCGCGCCGGTGTGACAGCAAAGCGCAGCGCGCACTCCACGGCAGGCGCTTCGGAACGGGGAGGGCAGTCATGATCAAGGGACAGCCCGACTGGAATCCCGAGGGCTATCGGGAACACGCCGGTTTCGTGGCCGAGCTCGGCGAGCCGGTGGTGCAGTGGCTCGCGCCCCGCGCCGGCGAACGCATTCTGGATCTCGGCTGCGGGGACGGCGCACTCAGCGCGCGCCTGGCAGCGACCGGTTGCGAGCTGGTGGCCACCGACGCCAATCCGGCGTTCGTGACCGCCGCCCGCCGTACCCACGGCCTGGACGCCCGGGTCATGGACGCCCGGGCACTGACCTTCGAGGGCCGGTTCGATGCCGTGTTCAGCAATGCCGTACTGCATTGGATACCCGCGGCCGAGCGGGTGATCGAAGGTGTGGCGCGCGCCCTGGTGCCGGGCGGTCGCTTCGTGGGCGAGTTGGGCGGCAGTGGCAATTGCCGCTCCATCGTGGACGCCCTGCGGGTCGCGGTCGAGGGTTACGGCCTGGACTGGAAGGCCATCGATCCCTGGTACTTTCCGACGCCGGAAGCGTACGCCGCGCTGCTTGAGCAGGGCGGCTTCCGGGTCGAGGAGATGGCCTCGATTCCGCGCCCTACGGCTCTGCCCGGCGACATCACCGATTGGCTGCAGACGTTCGCCACCGGCATCGCCGCCTACCTGCCTGCCGGGCAACGAGCGGCGCTGTTCGCCGACGTGCGCGAGGCCTTGCGGGACAGCCTGTGCGACCGACAGGGGCGGTGGACGGTGGACTACGTGCGGTTGCGCTTCCGCGCCTTCAAGACCGGTTGATGTCGACCGTCCGGGCGGCCCTCGACAGGGTAAGGGTCGGGGCTACACTCTATCGAAAGCATCAGCGCACGCCGACGGCGGTTACGGGCCGCCTTGGCGGTATCAGCCGGACAGTGCACAGGAGGTGGGCTGTGAAAAGGAAGGCCGCATTATGGCTGGGAGCCGGGGTGGGCGTCGGCGCCGGCGTTATGTATCTGCTGGATCCGGACAGGGGGCGCCGGCGGCGCGCCCGCATGCGCGATCAGCTGGTGCATACCACCCACGAAGTGACCCAGGGCGCCGGCACGGTGTCGAGGGACGTGGCTCACCGCACCCGGGGCCTGGTGGTCGGGCCGCGCGCCTGGTTCACGCGGGCGCCGGTGGATGACGTGGTACTGGTGGAACGGATCCGTTCCCAACTCGGTCGGGTGGTCAGTCATCCCCACGCCATTCAGGTGAGCGCGGAGGAGGGCAACGTGACCCTGACCGGGGCGGTTCTGGCGGAAGAGCTCAGACCGTTGCTTCGTCATCTGCGCCATGTGCGTGGGGTGAACCATATCGAGCAGCAGTTGCAGGTGCACGACGGGGGCGAGCATGTGCCCGGTCTGCAGGGTGGACGTCGACGGCCGGGACTGCGACGCCGACCGCCTTTCAGCGAGCACAGCTGGTCGCCGGCGGAGCGGTTCCTCGCCGGGTTGGGCGCCACCGCCGCCATCGGCTACGGGCTCGGGCGACGCGATGGTGTCGGGCTGGCGTCCATCGGCGTGGGAGCGCTCCTGGCGGGTCGCACCGCCGGCAACCGGTCGCTGCGGCACATGGTGGGTCTGGGGCACGAGCGGGAGACGGTGGAAACCCGCAAGACCCTGCGGGTGGCCGCTCCCCTGGAACATGTGTACGCCATCTGGTCCGGCTACGAAGCCTTTCCCCGTTTCATGGCAGGCGTGACCGAGGTGAGCCGGCTGGACGACACGCATCTGCGCTGGCGTTTGAAAGGCCCCCTGGGTCTGCGCCTGCGCTGGGATTCCATCGTGACCGCCGAGGTTCCCAACGAGCTCATCGCCTGGCGCACCGCCGAGGGTTCATTCATGCGCCATTCGGGCGTGGTGCGCTTCCGTCCCAACGGCGACGAGAACCACACCCTGGTGGAGGTCACCCTGACCTACCACCCGCCGGCCGGGATGCTGGGGCGGGCGCTGGCCTCCATGATGCGTCTCAATCCCAAGACCCGCCTGGATGCCGAGCTGCTGCGCATGAAGACCTTCATGGAGACGGGCACGCTCCCCCATGACGCAGCGCGGCCGGCGGGTCAGGCGTCGGCCTGATCCGCCGGCCGCGCATCCCGCCGGCGCAGGTCGGGCGGGCACCGTCGCAGCAGGGTCTCCCTCAAGGTCCCCGCAAGGGCGCCGCGCCTGTCGAACGGCCACGGACAGGGCGGGTCTGTGGGGGCGATTGCAGTCCGCCCACGCCGCCGATCGCCTGCATAACGGCCCGAGGGCGGGTGCCTCGTCCGTTGACCTGAGCGGTGCGCACCGCGGGAAAATCGGATTCAGCCCGGCATCCGGCCGCTGGTGCAGACAATGCTGTAACGCACGGACATTATGTTATAACATAACAATTCTGGCCCCCCGCGGAACCCGGACCATGCCCACCGACCCGATTCTGACGCCGTTCGAAACGCGCAACCACGACCACGGGCGCTGTATCCGCACCGCCCTGGATCAGGCGCGCGCGGTGTGTCGCGCACGCGGACTGCGGTTGACCCCGGTGCGCCGGCGCGTTCTGGAGCTCGTCTGGCAGCGCCATGCCCCGGTGAAGGCCTACGATATCCTGGAGCAGCTGCAGGACGAGCAGCGCAAGGCGGCGCCGCCCACGGTCTACCGGGCGCTGGCGTTCCTGCTCGAAGCGGGCTTCGTGCACCGTATCGAATCACTGAACGCCTATGTGGGCTGCGGCGACCCCAGCAAGCCCCACGCCGGTCAGTTTCTGATCTGCCGCAATTGCCGGTCGGTGGCCGAGATCAACGACCCGGCCATCACCCGTGTGCTGGGTCGGGAAGCCGGCAAGCTGGGCTTTCAGGCGGACCGCCAGACCGTCGAGCTGGAGGGCTTGTGCCCCCGGTGCAGGGCGGCATAAGGCCCATGGGGCTGCGTTCCTCGACATGGGTGTTGCGCATCGCCTTTGCCTTGGCGGTCTTGCTGGGCTGCAGCGCAAGCCTGATCGCCGGTGCGGCCAGTGCCGCGTCCCCGACTCACCCCATCGACCTGTTCGTCAGCATCCTGCCCCAGAAGTATTTCGCCGAACGCATCGGCGGCAGCCGCGTGCATGTCTCCGTGATGGTCGGTCCCGGCCAGAGCCCGGCCACCTATGCGCCCAGTCCCAGGCAACTGGGCCGCCTCAGCGGTGCGCGCCTGTACTGGCGCGTCGGCGTGCCCTTCGAGCAGGCCTGGATGCCGCGCATCGAGGCGGCCAATCCGCACATGGTCGTCCTGGACGCCCGCGACGGCATCCGGCTGCGGAACATGGAACGGACCACCCAGGTATTCGGCGAGCCGGAACAGGGCGCCAACAACGCGGTTGGGCACGAAGGCGGCAAGGATCCCCACATATGGCTCAGTCCGCCGCTGGTGAAGATCATGGCCGCCCACCTGCGTGATGCCCTGATCGCCCTCGACCCGGCCGGCCGTGCCCAATACCAGGCCAACTATGCCGCCTTCGCGGCCGATCTGGATCACCTGAACCGGCAGATCCGGGCACTGCTGGCGCCGCTGAAGACACGCCGTTTCATGGACTTTCACCCGGCCTGGGGCTATTTCGCGCGTACCTATGGCCTGACCCAGATTCCCATCGAGATCGAAGGCAAGACCCCCGGGCCCCGTACTCTTGCCCGGGTGATCGATCTCGCCCGACGCGAAGGCATACGGGTGATTTTCGTCCAGGCCCAGTTCAGCCGCCGGGATGCCCACACCGTGGCCGATGCCATCGGCGGTCGCGTGGTGGCAGTGGATCCCCTGGCGGCGGACTACATGAAAAACCTGCTGCAGACGGCGCGCGCCTTCCGGGAGGCCATGCAATGAACGCCGAACCCGTCGTCAGGCTGGCCGACGTGTCGTTCTCCTACGGCGGGCCGCCGGCCCTGGAGCATGTCAGCCTGGAAATCGCCGACCGGGAGTTTCTGGGGCTGGTCGGCCCCAACGGCGGCGGCAAGAGCACTCTGCTGAAGATCGTGCTCGGGCTGCTGGAGCCTGATGCCGGCACGGTCACGGTTTTCGGTCGTACGCCGGCCCAGGCCCGCGCGCGGATCGGGTATGTGCCCCAATACACCGCCTTCGCCCGGGACTTTCCCATGTCGGTGGAGGAGGTGGTGCTGCTGGGCCGGCTCGGCCAGACCCGTCTGTGGGGCGGCTACCGGCGCCGGGACCGGGCACTGGCCCGCCAGGCCATGGAGGAAACCGACATCGCGGATCTCGCCCGCCGGCGCCTGAGCACCCTGTCGGGAGGGCAGTTCCAGCGCATGCTGATCGCCCGTGCGCTCACCAGCGAGCCGCGCATGCTGATTCTGGACGAGCCCACGGCCAATATCGATCTGCGCGCCGAGCAGGACATCTTCGACCTGTTCCGGCGCCTCAACGAACGCATGACGGTGCTGGTGGTCTCCCACGACATCGGCTTCATCACCCAGTACGTCAGCCGTGTCGCCTGCCTCAACAGGACCCTGATGTGCCATCCCACCGCAGCACTCAGCGGGGACATCATCAAGGACCTGTACGGCACGCCGGTGCGCATGATCGAGCACAGCCACTAGCATGTCCGCGTTTCCCGCCGCCCTGATGTCCCAACCGTTCCTGCAGCACGCCCTGCTGGCGGGCGTGCTGGCCAGCATCGGCTGCGGGCTCATCGGCAGCTACGTGTACGTCAAACGGATCACCTTCCTGGCCGGCGGGGTGGCCCATGCCGTGCTGGGCGGCATGGGGGTGGCGTATTTCCTCGGTTCGGCGCCCCTGGGGGGTGCGCTGGTGGCCGCCCTCATCGCGGCCCTGCTGATCGGCTGGGTGACCCTGCGCTGGCAGCAGTACGAGGACACCCTGATCGGCGCCCTGTGGGCGGTGGGCATGGCCATCGGCGTGGTGTTCATCTCCCGCACCCCGGGCTACAACATCGACCTGATGAGTTTCCTGTTCGGCAACATCCTGATGGTTTCCGGCAGCCAGTTGTGGATGATGGCGGCCGTGGACGTGGTGATCGCCCTGATGGTGGGGGCCTTCTACAAGCAGTTTCTCGCCGTGTGCTTCGACCAGGAGTTCGCCAGGCTGCGCGGGGTGCCGGTGGATTTCTTCTATCTGCTGCTGCTGTGCATGGTGGCGCTCACCGTCGTGCTGCTGATCCAGATCGTCGGCCTGATTCTGGTGATCGCGCTGCTCACCCTGCCGGCGGCCACCGCCGCGCTGTTTCTGGATTCCCTGCTGGGCATCATGGCGGCGGCAACGGTGCTGGGCATGGTATTCACGGGAGGTGGCCTGGCCCTGTCCTACGGGCCGGATCTGCCCACCGGCGCCACCATCATCCTGCTGGCAGCGGCGGTCTATTTCGGGGCCATGGCAACCTGGGCGATCCGCCGGCGCCTGCGGCGGCATCCGGGCGTCCCGTAGTCCACGGCACGGCATCAGGCTATCGAAGTCTATTAAATAGCGTTATAACAATGTGTTATAGTGATTTTCTCGAACTTGTATCAGCCAATACTCAAGGTGAACGCACCAGTAACAGGGGGGTGGAGGACACCCGCAACACATGCTCCGCCACGCTGCCGAGCAGCAGATGGCTGAGCCCGCGGCGGCCGTGGGTGCCCATCACCACCAGGTCCGCCGGCCAGTCGGCGGCCTGGGCGACGATCAGTTCCGCAATACTGCCTTTGAACGTATCCAGTTCCAGCAGACGGGTCTCCACCGTTGCGCCGCTCTGTTCGGCCAGTTGCTGCGCCCGCGTGAGCACCGCGCTGGCCGCGTCCAGCTTCTTGCGGGCAAATTCCTCCGCCGCATGGCTGGTTTCGGCGCTCAGGGTGACCTCGTCGGCCACGTGGACCACCCGCAACCGCGCGTTGCAGACGCCGGCCAGTCGGGCCGCTTCCTGCAGGGCCCGTTCGGAAGTGGGGCTGGCATCCACCGCCACCAGGATTCGTTCGTACATCGCTTTGTCCTCACCTGTTCGAACCGCACCCTCGGGGGTGTCCACTCCCTGCAGATTAACCGTACCCGTGTCGCGGGGAAAGCGCGGATTTGACGTCCGCGGGGAACGCGTCCTGCTCTCGCCGAGTCCGGGCTAAAGCGGCAAACGGGACCGCCGAATTTATGAAATCGGTTCCAATATAGCTCGCAAGGCCTTGTTATGCTGTTCCATGACTGCATGGCAACGATATGTTTGCCACATATCGAGGAACTAACGCGGAACTTGCGGGCCGAAAAGGGGATGGCTGTTCCCCGGGGCTTGTGACCGCGGCCATGGCTCGATCGTGCAGCGTGACTGACAAGGGTTCCCTGCACCACACTTGCCGACGCCGACGCGGCAGGTGATAACACAGGGCGATGGGGCGACAATGAGATTGATGCCGTGCATCCCGCGCCGGGGGCATGCCCAGCGGCCAACCCACCAAGGTCTGAATGGAAGGACGTGACATGCAACGCAATCAACTGCGCCGCGGTGCGCTGCCCCGACTTGCGCTGGCCGCCCTGCTGTGGGTGGGCGTCGGCTTCGTCGTCGGAATCGTCGTGGATCGCCAGGTACTGGCCGACGCCGTGCCGACAGCGTCGATACCCGCCAGCGCCAAGCCGGACTTCCGGCTGCTGGGCGAGGCCTGGCACCTGATCGAGAAGCACTACGTCGACCGTTCAGCCATCCGTCCGCAACGCATGACCTACGCGGCCATCAGCGGCATGGTGGACTCCCTGGGCGACACCGGACACACCACCTTCCTGACCCCCCAGCAGGTCCATGAAGCCCACGAGGCCATGCAGGGTCATTTCGCCGGTATCGGCGCCGAGGTCCGCATGCGGGGCAAGCGGGTGGTGGTGGTGGCGCCGCTGGACGGCACGCCGGCCCAGAAGGCGGGCCTGCGCCCGGGGGATATCATCGTCAAGGTGGACCACCAGAGCGTCAGGGGGAAAACCCTGGAGCAGGTGGTGCGCAAAATCCGCGGTCCGGTGGGGACCAAGGTGGTACTGACCATCCGCAAACCCCACGGCGACCATACCACGCCGGTGCCCATCGTGCGCGCCGTCATTCACGTACACAGCGTCAGCTGGCACATGTTGCCGGGCACCCACACCGCCGATATCCGGATCGCTTCGTTCAGCCAGGGCACCGCCAAGGAGCTCCACCACGCCCTCCGCCAGGCCCGCGCCCACCACGCCCGGGCCATGGTGCTGGACCTGCGGGACGATCCGGGCGGGCTGCTCAACCAGGCGGTGGACGTCGCCAGCGAATTCCTGCGGGGCGGCAACGTGCTGCTGGAGAAGAACGCCAAGGGCAAGGTGCGCCCGGTGGCCGTGGAAAGCGATGAGCCGACCACCCGACTGCCCATGGTGGTGCTCATCAACGCCGGCACGGCCAGCGCGGCGGAAATCGTGACCGGCGCTCTGGAGGATGCCCACCGCGCCAAGGTGGTGGGGCAGAAGACGTTCGGCACCGGCACGGTGCTGGAAGAATTCCGACTCAGCGACGGCTCGGCCCTGCTGCTGGCGGTGCAGGAATGGCTGACGCCGGACGGACACACCATCTGGCACAAGGGCATCACCCCGCAGATCAAGGTGGCACTGGCCCACAAGGTGACCCCCGTGTACCCCCTGGAGCTCAAGAAGATGAGCGCCGGGAAGCTGCGCAGCAGCAAGGACGCCCAGCTCTTGAAGGCGATGCAGCTGTTGCGCAACAACGGACAGCAACCCACCCAGCGGGAAGCCAGCCGGTAGGGAGCCTCCGCACGGGCACGGGTCGGGTCGGTCAGGCGGACGGTCACAGGCGCGAAGGGCCGGGAAAGCGCAGTCTGCAGGGCGTCACCGGGCTTACGCGTCCCTTTGCAGCGCCGCAAGGGGCGCTGCAGCGGCCGGTGCCCGGCGCTGCGCTCCAGCAGGTCCGGCTGGGGCGGGCGGGTGAGTGCGCGGCGGCGCCACCCGGGTCCGGGCGCTGTCGACCCGCCGCGACATCTGTCAGAATGGCCTGCCAGCACGCCGCGAATCCAGAGCCACAACAGGCCGGCGCGTGCTGCACACCTGCCGTGGATACACCCGACACGAGTCACATGCGGAACCAACCATCGATCATCGCGCTGCGCCGGGCGCTGGCGGACACCATCGTCGGTCAGTCGGCGCTGCTGGACCGACTGGTCATCGGCCTGCTGGCCGGGGGACATATCCTGGTGGAGGGGCTGCCGGGTCTGGCCAAGACCACTGCCGTCAAGACCCTGGCCGCCGGGGTGCACGCCAGCTTCAAACGCATCCAGTTCACCCCGGATCTGCTGCCCGGCGATCTCACCGGCACCGACATCTACAACCCGAGGGCGGGGGAACTGGCCTTTGCGGAAGGGCCGTTGTTCCACGAAATCATTCTGGCGGACGAAATCAACAGAGCGCCCGCCAAGGTCCAGTCGGCCCTGCTGGAGGCCATGCAGGAACACCAGATCACGGTAGGCGGAGAGACCCGGCCCCTGCCGCCCCTGTTCATGGTGATGGCCACCCAGAACCCGCTGGAGCAGGCCGGCACCTATGCGCTGCCCGAAGCCCAGCTGGACCGCTTTCTGCTCCACGTGACCCTGGACTATCCCAGCCCGGACGAAGAGTTCGAGATCCTGCGGCGGGGGCGCATGCAGGCGGGCGATGACGCCGGCCCGACGCCTGCGCCGGTCCTCGACGTGCCCACCGCCCTTGCCGCCCGCGAGGAGGTGAAGGCGGTGCACATGGACGAAATGCTGGAGCGCTACATCGTCACCCTGGTAGGCGCCACACGACGCATCGGCGACTGGCTCCCCGATTATGCGGATGCGGTCGAGGTGGGGGCGTCGCCGCGGGCGTCCCTGGCCCTGGCCAGGGCTGCCGCCGCAGGCGCCTACCTGAAGGGCAGGGACTACGTGCTGCCCGACGACATCATCGACATCGCCCCGGACTGTCTGCGCCACCGCCTGGTCACCAGCTTGCGCGCGCGCATGGAGGGACTGTCCAGCGATGTCATGCTGGACAGGCTGCTGACGGCGGTGCCGGTCCCGTGAGACAGGGATTCGCCAGCGCCGATGCCGCGGCCGATCGGGAGCTGACCGTGGCGTACGTTCCGGTCCGGTCCATGCCGGGATAGCGCCATGCCGGACCCGGTACGCAGCCTCGGGCGGCGCTTGTTGTCCAGATTGAAACGCGGGACCGTCGGGAACCCCCACGCGGCACTGCTGGATGACCGCACTCTGGCCGAGATCGCGGCGCGGGTGGCCCTGCAACGCCACGCCGCCGCCCGCCGCGAGACCCGCTACCGCCACGCGGGGGACTTCCGTTCGGCCCACCTGGGCCAGGGGCTGGATTATGAAGAGGCACGCCTGTATCAACCGGGCGATGACGTGCGCGCCATGGACTGGCGTACCACCGCCCGCACCGGAAGGCCCTATCTGAAGGTCTACCGGGAAGATCACGATCCCGCCCTGCACCTGGTCATCGACCGGGGACCCGCCATGCGCTTCGGCACCCGTACCTGCCTCAAGGCGACCCAGGCGGCGCGCATCGCCGCGGTGCTGGCCTTCGACGCCTGTCACGGTCACGCCAGCGTGGGCGCCACCCTGTGGGAACCGGAGGGCGCGGTGATTCCCGCCGGTGCCGGGATGGAGTTCTGCCTGCAATTGCTGCGGGCGGCAGGCGCACCCTGTCCACCGCCCGCAGGGGCCGGCGGTCAGGCGCACTGGAGCTTCGCCCATCTGGGACGCCGGCTGAGCGTCGCTGTCCCGCCGGATGCCCGCGTGATCCTGATCAGCGACTTTGGGGCGCTGGACGAGGACGACCTGCCGGTGCTGACCGCCATGGCGACCCGCTACGAGTTGCATGCCGTGCGGGTGCTGGACGTCGCTGAAA
>DATFML010000065.1:0-3058 GCA_035266965.1 Gammaproteobacteria bacterium | reverse complement strand
CACCGGGTCCGCCCAGGTAAACTTGGCGGGCTTCTTCGTGAAGGTCGCCCATGCATACCATACGTCGGTACCCGCGCTGACCTTGGCGCCGGACGCGCCGTCGCCGGGGCCCTCGGCTTCACCCAGTTGCAGGCCCTGGGGATCTTCCTGCCATGCCGCAACCCATCTTCCGTTGGCCGTCGTGGTGGCGGTGGGACGGATATAGACGCCCCTGTTCGAGCCCTGTATCGCGTCGCGCTCGCCGCTGGACATTTGTTGCGGCGTGCTCCAGGTCGCTCCGCTGTTCAGGGAATGGCTCTCCCACACGCATTTGAATGGAATGATCCGGTCGGCCAGTTCGGGGTATTTGACCGCGCGCTGAACATCACCCGGGCAGTAGGCGCTTTCCCAGGTGAGCACGCTGACCGTAGCGGCGCTTTTCAGGGTGGGCTTGCCGGCATCCCCGGGATAGGGGGCCAGGCGCCCCGTGCCCTGCCAATGGGTGTCAATGCTGGAGGACGCTGCCGAGTTGGAGATATCAACCGGGGCGCTCCAGTTGCCCGGTACCTTGCAGTCGGTGGTGAGGGACTTGCAGGTGCGCACGAAGATGTCGCGGGCCGGGCGTTCGGTGCGCCCCTTGACGTCATAGACCGTTTTCGCGCCGGCGACCGTGTCCCCGTAGGCCACCACCAGCGTCCCGTCACCGAGTCGGTTGATCTTGCTCTTGTACGCTTGCCCCGACACCGAAAGCGTTGTCGGGGTACTGAACAACAGTTGAGTCGCCGCATAAGCGGCTGCAGCGACCACCAGCGCACCCAGCACGACGGCGGTCGTCGTCTTGAAGCGGGTCTTCATTTCCCCCCCTCGCCGGCCCATCGAGTTCGTCAATGTCGACAAGGCTCTGGCAACGACACCCGACTACCGGCCTGTATCCGGAATCGGCTCGGGAACGGCCGATTCCTGCTCCATGGAGCTGTAAATTTATTGTCAACGCATCCAGGGAGCGGCGCCATGACTGCTGTCAACTCGACGCCGAATTCCCGCACCGTCGCCAACTGCCGGCGTCGGGTCGGCCTGTCTGAGCCCGCCCGCCTGTCGGATGGAACAAGCCCGCCCCGATTCCGGTCGACCGACTGGCTGCCATTGGTCCATCCCCACACCCACGACCGGGACGCTCCGGGTTCCCGCTCGCCTCTTCGCTCCAGGCCGGATTTCTCCGCCTTTCCGTGCCGGCGGGAGACGGGCGGGACCCCGCATCGGATGGTGCTGGTGTGGGCCGATGCTGACCCATATCAATAAATCGTTAGTTCGCCCGAACGGCCCCTTTTCACGTTGATCTGGATCAAATCCGTGCCCACCCCCCGGTGGGACTATGTCAACAGGAGGTGAAGAGATGTGGGCAGAGGGATGCTGGCGCGGCCCCAAGAACCGCACCGGGACTGCCCGACAGGCCGCCGGAGATGATCCGGCGCGTTACGTCGAGTCAAGCGGGGGACTGGGAAATGTTAAACACCAACCGAAGGTTCTCAAAGAGCCTGCGGGGCTGGCTTGCCGCCCTGGTAGTGGCTGTACCGGCGGCACTGGCGCTCACGGCCTGCGGCGGGGGCGGATCGTCATCCGACTCCGTACCCACGGCCGCGGTTCCGCAGACCATCATCGAGGCCCATCTGGATACCGTGGCGGCCCAGGACGGCGGCGGCACCACCGCTGTCGCCCAGTACAAGGACGTCTACGGCACCAAATGGGGTTTCTACAATATGGCCAACCGCTTTGCGGTGACGCAAATCGGCACAGCCAAGAGCACGGTGTACGAAATCATCGTGCCGGGAATGGTCCATCACATCACACTCGTCAGCGACGGAGAAGGAGGTAACGAATATGCCCTGCTGTCCATGGGCGACAAGGGCATCGGCGTGGTCGATGTGACGACCCCGTCGGCAATGCACCTGTTGGGCACGGCAACGGTCCATTTCGAGCTCACGGGCATTGACTATGCCGAAGGCGGCGGCGATGTCGTCCTCGATCAGACCATCTCGGGAAACGGCTCGGTGATGGACATGGTCACCGACGGCACGACCCTGTGGATCGCGGACAGCGCCTACGGCATCCACAAGACCGCCCTGTCGAACCTGCTGCTGGGGCCGCTGGACGGTAGCCCCCTCACCGTCGAGGCCGAGGTCCCGACCGTGCAGTACGCCGGCGAAAACCCCTGGGGTGGGCCGCTGAGCCTCAAGCTGCATGTAGAAAATACCGGCAAGGCCTACCTCTACGCAGCCGAAGGCTTTCTCGGCATCGGGATATACGACCCGGACACCCTGACCCGCAAGGGCGGATACAACCTGTACACCGACACTTCGGTGACCGAGGATTGGTTCCTGGCTATGGATCCGGCACAGGCGGTGAACGTTGCCAATGGGATCGCCCTCGACACGGGCATGCCCAACTACGAGGAGGCCAGCTGCGAGATCCAGATATGGCATGCCATCAATAGCGGCAATTCCGATAATCTCTGCGGGGGCGCGCTGGCCGGGATGGACAAGGAAGCGCTGTCGAAGCTCCCCACGCCGTGGGCTGACTTTGACCGCTACGGCGGCTACTACTACAACGCCCGTGCAGTGGACCTGCAGACGTTGACTCAGGGCGAGGGAGACAGTGTCCACAGCCAGACCATCGCCTACGTGGCCTACTCGCTGGGCGGTCTGGTGGCGGTGGACGTCACCGACCCGGCAGACACCCAGTATCTGGGCTACGTACCGGCGGTCCCGGCCCACGGACCGGACGAGCCTACCGGTGAGCAGGCCAAGAGCATCTTCCCCCACTTCGGGTCCGGCATGCTCAAGGAAGCCGGCGTGGTGGACGTGCGGGTGGACGTGGACAACCAGAAGGTCTACTACTCGGACCACTTTGCCGGTCTGGTGGTAGTCGACAACGCGGACGACCCTAGGAGCCTGTCGGACTTTCCACACTTCTCGCGGTAAAATGCGAGTGTTGCCCTTGGAGCCTGGTTGCATGAGCCGCTTTCGACCGATAGACCGCGAGACCGATTACCTTTTACCGCCGTCGGTGCAGGACTGGCTGC
>DATFML010000064.1:0-5510 GCA_035266965.1 Gammaproteobacteria bacterium | reverse complement strand
TTCGCTGAGGTTCAGAGCGACCACCCGGCAGCCGTAGGTGGCGGCGAGGTAGCGGGCCGCGCCGCCGTAGCCGGCGCCGAGATCCAGCACGCGCGAGTCCTTGCCGAGCCCCGTCAGCTTGCCGGCCAGGCGCTCAACGGTGCGGCGGCTGGCAGCGAAGATGGGCTCGTCATCGGACTGGTACAGGCCGACATGGATGTCTTCGCCGCCCCAGATGGTGAAGTAGAAGTTGTCGGCATCATCGCTGTTGTAATAGTCGCGGGCGGTGGCGACTGCAGCGGAATAATCAGTCGTCATCATTGCATTCCTCTTCCGGCCGATACTCCTTTTCAGCCACGTGAATCAGGAAGTCGGGCTGATCGTCGCGGAAGGTCTCCTGGAAGTCACCGTAGGTGGTGATGGTCTGGAATCCCACCTCGGCCATGAGCCGACGCACGTAGTCGCGGCGCAGGGGATACATGTTCAGGTGGTACACGGACTCGTCGGGGAAGGAATAGCGGAAGCGCGCGAGACCGTCGTCGACGTATTCCGGTTTGACGGTGATGTTGTTGCCGCAGTAGTAGTACGTGTGGCTGCTGGAGTAACCGTGATCGAGAATAGCGTCATAGTTGCGCTGGTCCAGAATCAGGATGCCGTCATGTTTGAGCATGGCGTAGAACTCAGCCAGAGCCTTGCGCCGGTCGTGCTCGGCGAACAGGTGGGTGAACGAGTTGCCCAGGCAGATGATGGCATCGAACTCCCCGTGCACATCCCGGTTCAGCCAGCGCCAGTCGGCCAGTACCGTGCGCAGGATGTGGCCGCCGTAACGCACGCCGTTGTCGAAAGCCTTGGCGAGCATTTCCGGGCTGCCGTCGGAGCTCACCACATCGAATCCGGCGTCCATCAGCCGGACCGAGTGAAAGCCCGTTCCGGTAGCGACATCGAGCACTCGCTTGGCGCCGCGTTCGCGCAGCACGTTGATGAAGAAGTCGCCCTCGCTCTTGGCGCGCATCTCCCAGTTGATGAGATCGTCCCACTTGTCCACGAAGCCCTTGATGTACTCGTGGCGGTAGTGGTCGGTTTCACGGACCTCAGTCGGATCGGAACCGAATCGCTGCTGTGTGGCAGAGCGCATGGTTGCTACCTCCCCTTCTGTCACGTTGATGTTGGCGATGCCGTTTCAGTGCGCAGAGCGCACTGCCTCGCAGAGTTGCGTGACGTCCACGGCGGATCGCGCGATTGGGCGCCTGTTGGCATCAGCCAACCAGCGCGCAAATAATGCCGCCCGGCAGAGAAGGATCCGATCGCTCTTCAAATTACGGCACGACAGCTACATGCTTGGAGCGGCGCCTATTCCGTTTGCGCCTTCGAGTCGGCCATTTCTCTGCCGAACTTGGGCAGTTGCGGTGCAGGCTGCGAGCCGGTGCACGGCAATTGCGTATTGACCCGCCCATCGTTCATCGGGCGGACAGCAGCCGATTCGTTGAACCGGCGATGTTGCGGACCTGTTAAGTCTTAGGCGCGAAGCCTGAGTTGCTAAATGCAGTATAGCGGGAGACGGGACGGGACTACCCGGGTCGAGTTCTGCGCGGTGTGTCGTACCCACCTTGTAGAACTTCTGACTTCATGTACATGGCTGAACTGCGCTAAGTGTGCATCCCCGCTGTTCACATTCTCCTGGCTTTCCGGATTTTTCGTAAAATTGCGTTGCGCTTCCGTGGGCTGCATCGTTTGCAAGCCTCACGGCAAGGCCGGCTGAACCAAAACGTTAACACTTTGGCGGCGCCAAGTGCAATTGCAGACGCGTATTGTGACAGCTTTATGTTGCATTTCCGAGTATTGGCAAAAACCGCTGGCCAGGCACTTTCAGTGCACGCAACGGGCGATGTCGCTGCGCGGCCGATGAAAACCATCGCGATGATCAACAGTTGCCACATCCATGACAAAGGCATTACACCGCCGAAGCGAAGTTTTCATCCAGCCAATCCAGCAGTTCCGCGGGAGCCGCGATCACGGCATCGGCACCCCAGGCGCGCGGATCCTCATCCGCGCCGATGTATCCGAACAAGGCAACGACGGTATGCATGCCGGCAGTGCGTCCGGCGAGGATATCGCGTTCCGCATCGCCCACATAAACACATTGGGGCGCTGTACAGCCGGTCTCGCCGCAGGCCCGCAACAGCGGCGCCGGATGGGGTTTGCGTTGGGGCAGCGTGTCGCCGCTGACCACGCTGGCGGCCCGTTCGAGCAGCCCCAGGGCCTGCAGCAGCGGTTCGGTCAGCCAGCCGGGCTTGTTGGTGACCACACCCCATTGGATGCCGCGATCCTCGAGTTCGTCGAGCACGGCGTCCATGCCCGGAAACAGGCGGGTGTTGCGGGCGAGATTTTCGCGGTACAACTCCAGCAGCCGTTGGCGCAACTCGGCAAACGGCGGATGCTCGGGCTCCAAGCCGAAACCAAGGCGGATCAGTCCGATGCCGCCATGGGACACCACGGGTCGGATATCCTCGAAACCCAGCCGTGGACGGCCGGTCTGGGCAAGCAATTCGTTGAGGCAGTAGGCGAGGTCGGGGGCGGTGTCCAGCAGCGTGCCGTCGAGGTCGAACAACACCGCCCGTTTGGCGCCCGAAGCGATCGAAGGTGAACGGGAGGTACGGGTTGGCATTGATGTCCGGCTCGAGACAAGCACCACCTGCTTGGATCGGGCCATGCTATAGCAGCCCATGCATGCAGGCAACGTGCCCGCGCCGGGCGACTGCGCTTCAGCTTGCGCCAGAGGTGATCTGCGCGATTTCCTCGGTGCCCAGGGTCTCTTTCTCCAACAGCCGTTCGGCAAGCGTTTCCAGGCGGTCCCGATGCTGCTTCAGCAGCACTTCACCCTTTTCTTCCATACCCTTGATGAGCTTGCGCACTTCGTCGTCGATGATGCGTGCGGTGTGCTCGCTGTAATCCCGTTCGTGGCCCATTTCGCGGCCCAGGAATACATGCTCTTCGCCGTGGCGGAACGCCACCGGACCCAGCGTGTCGTTCATGCCCCACTGGGAGATCATCCGGCGCGCCAGGCGGGTGGCCTGCTTGAGATCGGCTTCGGCACCGGAACTGACTTCCCCGAACACCAACTGTTCCGAGATGCGCCCACCCAGCATCACGCCGATCCGGTCCAGTGCATAGCTGTAACGGATGTTGTTGCGATCCTCTTCCTGGGTCTGCTCGGTGGCGCCCAGCGCCCGGCCCCGCGGGATGATGGTGACCTTGTCGGGCGGGTCGGCGTGAGGCAGCAGGCTGGCCAGCAGCACATGGCCGGATTCGTGATAGGCGACCAGGCGCTTTTCTTCATCGCTCAGAATGGTGTCGCGCTCCTGGCCCAGTACGATGGTGTCCCGGGCCCGATCGAAGGCCGCCATGTCCACGGTGTGGCGTCGTTCCCGCCCCGCCAGCAGGGCGGCTTCGTTGACCAGATTTTCCAGGTCGGCACCGGCGAATCCCACCGTGCGTCCGGCGATCTTTTCCAGGTCCACATCGTCGGCCAGAGGCACGTGGCGGCTGTGCACGGCCAGGATGGCCCTGCGCGCCTTCCTGTCCGGGAGCTCCATGGTGACCTTGCGGTCGAAGCGTCCCGGGCGCAGCAGGGCCGGGTCCAGCACGTCCGGGCGGTTGGTGGCCGCCAGCACCACCACGGTCTGGTGCGCTTCGAAGCCGTCCATCTCCGAGAGAATCTGGTTGAGGGTCTGCTCGCGTTCGTCGTGGCCGCCGCCCAGGCCGGTGCCGCGGGCGCGTCCCACCGAATCGATCTCGTCGATGAAGATGACCGCCGGAGCCTCCCGCTTGGCGTTTTCGAACATGTCCCGGACACGGGACGCACCCACCCCCACGAACATCTCGATGAACTCCGACCCGCTGATGCTGTAGAACGGCACGTCGGCTTCGCCGGCCACCGCCTTGGCCAGCAGGGTCTTGCCCGTGCCCGGCTGTCCGATCAGTAGGATGCCCTTGGGGATCTTCGCTCCCAGGGTGCGATAGCGCTGCGGGTCCTTGAGGTAGTCGATGATCTCGTGCAGGTCCCGCTTGGCGTTTTCCGCGCCGGCCACGTCGTCGAAAGTGGTGTTGCTGGAGTCCTTGCGAAAACGCTTGGCCCGCGACTTGCCCACGCCGAACGGACCGCCCCCGCCCTGGCCGCCGGTCATGCGCTGTTGCATGCGATACGAGGCGTAGAACAGCAGCCCCAGGATCAGGATCCAGGGCAGGGTGCCTACCAGCATCCGCTCCCACCAGGAACCGCCGGTGGTCTTGGCGTGGATGGTGACGTTGTGGGACTGCAGCAGCGAGAGCAGTTGGGGGTCGCTGACCGGCGGCCGGATGGTGTTGAATGGGATGCCTTTGGGTTTGCCGCCGTTGCGGCCGCCGCTCGCTTGGGTTTTGCCGTTGCCCGTGCCGGCTTTGCCGTTGCCGCTTTGATTGTGTGCGCTGTTGCCGGAGCTGTGGATCTGCCCGCTGTTCTGGCCCTGGGGCTTGGCCGGAGCGTTGCCCTGCTGGGACTTGCCGCCCGACTGGGCGCCCGCCACCTTGGTGCCGGGCTTGAGCAGGCCTTGGATCTCCTGACCCTGGAGGGTGACCTCGATCACATTTCCCTGCCGCAGCTGATGTTTGAAGGCGCTGTAGGACAGGGACTCGACGCCGGCATTCTCGCGGGTGCTCATCCAGTACGCGAGAAAGATCATGACGATCAGGTAGGGAATGAGCAGACGCCAGTTGAACCCGCCGCTGGGCTCGTTTCCTGATGACTTGTCTCCCTGCGATGCCATGATGATTCCCTCGAGTGGTGGTTGGGTCTTCCCTGACCAGGGCCGTGCCCGACCCGCCGGCCGCGGGCGGGCGTGGAACCGATGTCAGCGAGCGGGCACGGCAACTTCCCCGGTTGAACCGGGGTTAAATGCAAGTGCAGGCCTTCAATGATTGGTGACTGCGCTGGGAGCAGTGGGTTCCCGTCTGCGGGATTGCGTCACAGTCTCGAAGGTTTCAATCCCTGACGAAACAAGCCAGATAGTTGACGCCCACATCCCGTCCCAGTCGGTATTCGCCTGTCAATGGATTGTAGGTCATGCCACTGAGGTCGCGCAGGTGAAGCCCGCTTCGCCGTGCCCAGCTTTCCAGTTCGGAAGGGCGTATGAACTTGCCATAATCGTGCGTGCCCCTGGGCAGCATACGCAAAAAGTACTCGGCGCCGACGATGGCGAACAGATACGCCTTCGGATTGCGGTTGATGGTGGAGAAGAACACCATGCCGCCGGGTTTGACCAGCCGGGCGCAGGCCTGCACCACGGAGGCGGGATCCGGGACATGCTCGAGCATTTCCAGGCAGGTGACCAGTTCGAATCCCTGGGGGTGCTCGTCCGCCATGGCCTCGGCTGTGATTCGCTGGTAGTCCACCTCCAACTGGGATTCCAGCAGGTGCAGGCGTGCCACCGACAGGGGCGCTTCTCCCATATCGATACCGGTGACCCGGGCTCCGCGTCGCGCCATCCCTTCGGTGT
>DATFML010000063.1:0-4519 GCA_035266965.1 Gammaproteobacteria bacterium | reverse complement strand
GTCCTGGGCGTCGCGCTGGGCGTGGCGGTGGTGGTGGCGGTGAACATCGCCAACAGCAGCGCGAGCCGGGCCTTCCAGCTGTCCATGCAGACGGTGGCGGGCAAGTCCACCGACCAGATCGTGGGCGGGCCGAAGGGGCTCAGCGACCGTCTGTACACCCGCCTGCGGCTGCATGCCCGGATTCCCGCCAGTGCACCCATCGTCGCCGGCTACGGGCACACCGGCGACCAGACCCTGCAGGTGCTGGGCATCGATCCATTCGCGGAAGCCGACTTTCGCAACTACTTTGCCGGCGCCGGCGGGCACACGCCGGTGCGCAAGCTGTTGACCGAACCCGGCAGCGTGCTGCTGGCACCGGCCACCGCCCGGCGCCTGGGGCTGTCGGTGGGACAACATTTCAAGCTGCAGGTGGCGGGCCGCACCCGCTCGGTACAGCTGGTGGGACTGCTGTCGGTGGATCGGGAATCGGCACCGGCCCTGGGCGGCCTGTTGGTGACCGACATCGCCACCGCCCAGGCGTTGCTGGACCGCATCGGTCGACTGACCCGCATCGACCTGATCCTGCCGCCGGGTACTGCCGGCGGGCGGGCGCGGGCGCGCATCCGGGGGCTGCTCCCGCCCGAAGCCCGCCTGCAGCCGGCAGGGGCCCGGACCCGGGATCTGCTGCAGATGACCGCTGCGTTCCGCACCAACCTCACCGCCATGAGCCTGCTGGGGCTGGTGGTGGGCATGTTCCTCATCTACAACACCATGACCTTCACGGTGCTGCAAAGACGCACGTTGATCGGCACGTTGCGGGTGCTGGGGGTCACCCGCCGGGAGGTGTTCACCGGCATCCTCGCCGAGGCACTGGCAGTGGGCGCCGCCGGCTCCGCCCTGGGGTTGGTGCTGGGCATCGTGCTGGGAGACGGCCTGGTACGGCTGGTGACGCGCACCATCAACGATCTGTATTTCACACTCACCGTCAGCCAGCTGCAGATCAGCGCCGGATCCCTGCTGCTGGGCGCGGGACTGGGGCTGGGCGCCACCGTGCTGGCTGCCTTGGGGCCGGCCCTGGAGGCCGGTCGAACGGCACCCGGCGCCGCCCTCAGCCGGTCGCTGCTGGAATACCGGGTGCGGAGGCTGCTGACGCCGCTGGCCCTGGCCGGGCTGTCCATGGCGGGCGCCGCCGGGCTGCTTCTGCTGCTGCCCACCCGCAGCCTGGTGGCGGGCTTCGCGGTGCTGTTCCTGCTGGTGCTGGGTCTGAGCCTGATCACACCCCTGGCAGTGTCCCTGCTGGTCAAACTGGCCGGCACCCTGGGCGGGCCGCTGCTGGGCATCCAGGGGCGGCTGGCCGTGCGGGGCGTGAACGCCTCCCTGAGCCGCACCGGGGTGGCCATTGCCGCGCTGATGCTGGCGGTGGCCACCACGGTGGGCGTGGGGGTGATGGTGGCCAGCTTCCGGAGCACCGTCGCCGGCTGGCTCACCGACCGGCTGCAGGCGGACATCTATCTGGCCGCCGCCGGCACGCCGGGCGCCGGTCCGCCGCCGCCTCTGGCCGCCAATGTGATCAGCCAGGTCCGGTCGGTGCCCGGCGTGGCCCAGGTCACCGGCACCCGCGAAATCAATCTGCCCACCGGCGGCGGCCCCACGCGCGTGATGGCCGTGCAGCTGGCCACCGGCCACACGCCTCGGTTCACGTTGAAGACCGGCAAAGCGGAGCGGGTGTGGCCGGCGTTCCGCGCCGGCCGTCTGGTGCTGGTGTCGGAGTCCTACGCCTATCGCCACCGGGTCACGACCGGCGATCACATCGCCCTGCCCACCGCCGAGGGCACTCGGCGTTTCCGGGTGGGCGGCGTCTACTACGATTACCGGTCCGGCCCGGGCGTGGTCCTCATGGCCCGCCGCCTGTTCGCCCGCTACTGGCACGACCGGCGCTTCAACTCCCTGGGGATCTACGTGCAATCCGGTGTCCCGGTCGCGCAGGTGATGAACGCCCTGCGCAAGTCCGTGCACAGCGGTCAGCACCTGCTGGTGCGACCCAACGGCGCCATCCGCGCCGCCTCCCTGAAGGTATTCGACCGCACCTTCGCCATCACCAACGTGCTGCGTCTGCTGGCGGTGCTGGTGGCGTTCGTGGGCATCCTGAGCGCACTGATGGCGCTGCAGCTGGAGCGGGCGCGGGAGCTGGCCATCCTGCGCGCCACCGGCTTCACCCCGGGCCAGCTGCGCGCCATGGTGACCCTGCAGACGGGTTTCATAGGTTTGATCGCCGGCCTGCTGGCCCTGCCGGTGGGACTGGCTCTGGCTGCGCTGCTCATCCATGTCATCAACCGGCGCGCCTTCGGCTGGACCATGCAGACCCTGGTCCCCGGCGGCATCCTCGGCGAAGCACTGGTGCTGGCGGTGGGAGCGGCCCTGTTGGCGGGTCTGTATCCGGCCTGGAAGATGGCCCGCACCAGCCCGGCCCAGGCCCTGCGCGACGAATGAAACGCCTCGCCGCCATGCTGGTGCTCGTTGCCCTGGCCGCCGCCGCGGTGCTGCACTACCGGCCGTGGGCCGGGGGTGGGCACGGCGGACAGTCCGGCCGGCCTGCCTTCACACTGGGCACCTTGCTGAGCGGGGAAGACACCGCCGGCTTCGCCCGCGCCGAACATGTCCGGGCCTTCCACTTCCCTGCCGACTACGGACCTCACCCCCGCTATCGCAGCGAGTGGTGGTACTTCACCGGCAATCTGCACACCGCCGGCGGTCGGCGCTTCGGCTACGAGCTCACCGTATTCCGTTTCGCCCTTGCGCCCCATCCACCCAAGAGTCCGTCGCCGTGGGCCACCAACCAGGTCTACATGGCTCACTTCGCACTCACCGATGTGGCCGGCGGACAGTTCCATGCCTTTCAACGCCTGGCCCGGGGCGCAGTGGGCCTGGCCGGCGCCCGGGCGGCACCGTTCAAGGTGTGGGTGGGAGACTGGTCGGTGGCAGGTTCACCGCACGGCTTTCCGTGGCACCTGCATGCACGCCACAATGGCATTGCACTGGATCTGACCCTGACGCCGTCGGCGCCCATCGTGCTGCAGGGCGATCACGGTTTGAGCCGCAAGAGCTCTGCGCCCGGCAACGCCTCCTACTACTATTCCATACCCCGGCTGGCGACCCGTGGGCAGATCCGTCTCCATGGCCAACGGCTGAAGGTACAGGGGGACTCATGGCTGGACCGGGAATGGAGCACCAGCGCTCTGGGACCGGACCAGAGCGGCTGGGACTGGTTCGCGCTGCAGCTCTCGGACGGCTCCGATCTGATGTTCTACCGCCTGCGCCGCAAGGACGGCACCATCGACCCCCACAGCGCCGGCACCCTGGTGAGTCCGGACGGCAGGGTCACCCACCTCACCCACAAGGACGTCACCGTGCGCGTGCTGGATACCTGGCGCAGTCCCGACGGAACGGTGTACCCGGCGCGTTGGGAATTGCGGGTGCGGCCCGCCCACTTGAAGCTGCGGATACGTCCCCTGCTGGCTGACCAGGAGGTGAACTTGGCGGTGCGCTACTGGGAAGGAGCGGTCAGTGTCGGCGGGCACCGCAACGGCCATTCCATCAACGGCCATGGATACGTGGAACTGGCGGGCTACGGCAACAACGGGCCGCGGACACGGGCCGGGCGCTGAACGGCCCGACGATCTGACTGCGCGGCGGCGATGATCCGCTGAAACGAAAAGCGCCCGCCGGGCGAAGCCGGGCGGGCGCCGTCGGGTCGGCGTTTACCGTGTGCTCAGGATTTCTTCTCCTCCCTGGCTTTCATCTTCTTCTTGTCCATCGCCTTGTGGTGGCGCTTGGCATAGGCCTCGCGGTAGGCCACATCCCATTTGGTGAAGGCGCTGCGATCCACCTTGCCTTGTTTGGCGATACGGTCGAAGTCCCGTGACAGCGCGTGCACACGGCCGGCTTCCTTCTTGTCCAGGTAGCCGTCCTTGTTGCGGTCCAGCTTCGCAAACAAGGCGTGGGCGTGGCGCACAGCCTGCGATTCCTTGGCCGCCGGTGCCTTCCCCATACCGTTGTCGGCAGCCATAGCAGCCGTGGAACACACCAGCGCAAGGCTGGCGGCAAACGCCAATGACTTGTTCATACGCACCCCTTTCTTGTACGCATAACGAACAAAAGGCGGGCACCACAGCAGTGCTCCGCCCATCAACTGCGATCCGGACAATACGCCGGCGCAGACCAACATAGGACAGTCTGCCCTAGTTTTGGTTCCGAAGGTATGGAAATTTATTGGCCGGTCCGTGCGCCAGTCCGGACCCGTGAAGGGCGTCTTCCCAACGCGACCGCCGGAAGCCGTCCCGGAGCCCGGGACGGGGTTCAGGCCCGCGATCAGTTCTCGTCCGACAGCACGTCGTACAGGTTGTCCCTGAGCTGCTTGGCTTCGCGCATCTCTTCCAGGCGCCGTTTGGCAATGGCCTGGCGCAGCGCGCCGCCGGCGGACTGCGGAGCGCTGCGTGTCCGGCGCGTCCCGGGCCCGCGCCCCAACGTCTGTTTCACCGGT
>DATFML010000062.1:0-5642 GCA_035266965.1 Gammaproteobacteria bacterium | reverse complement strand
GCAACGGCGGTGGCCCGCAGCGCCGGTAAGGACTACGTGTTCGTGCGCACCGACAAGGGCTTCCGAGTGCAGCCGGTGCAGGTGTCCCAGCGTGAGCACGGCAAGGTGGTCGTTACCGGCGGACTCTCCGGCGGCGAACGGCTGGCGACATCCGGCGTCGCCGCCATCAAGGCGGCGTGGGCCGGCATGGGAGGTGAATAAGCCATGGGCCGGTTGATCGGATTCGCCCTCACCCAGCGCCTGCTGATGGTGCTGTTCACCGTGCTGCTGGCGGGCGGCGGCTATATGGCCTTCAAGGGCCTGCCCATCGACGCCTTCCCGGATGTCTCGCCCACTCAGGTTAAGATCATCATCAAAGCGCCGGGCATGACCCCCGAGGAAGTGGAAGCGCGCATCACCGCACCGGTGGAGGTGGAGCTGCTGGGTATTCCCAAGCAGGTCATGTTGCGCTCGGTGGCCAAGTACGCCCTGTCCGACATCACTCTGGACTTCGAGCAGGGCACGGACATCTACTGGGCCCGCCAGCAGGTGGCCGAGCGCCTCAACGGCGTATGGGAGAAGCTGCCCCAGGGCATCACCGGGGGCATCGCCCCCATGACCACACCCTTGGGCGAGATGTTCATGTTCACCGTCGAGAGCGACAGGCTTTCGCTGATGGAACGGCGCAACCTGCTGGACTGGACCATCCGTCCGGCCCTGCGCACCGTTCCCGGGGTTGCCGACGTCAATGCCCTGGGCGGCTTCGTACGCTCCTTCGAAGTGGTGCCGGACAACGCCCGGCTCAGCGCCCGCGGCCTGACCGTGGCGGACCTGCGTGACGCCCTGGCCGCCAACAACCGCAACGACGGTGCCGGACGCATGAACGAAGGCGAGGAAGCCTTGATGGTGCGTTCCGAGGGCCGCATCCGCAATCTGACCGACGTGCGCAGGATCGTGGTGGCCAGCCACAACGGCACGCCCATCACCGTGGCTGATGTGGCCGACGTGCGCATCGGCGCCCTCACCCGCTACGGCGCCGTCACCCAGAACGGGCAGGGCGAAGCCGTGGAAGGCCTGGTGCTGAGCCTGCGGGGCGCCAATGCCCGCACGGTGGTGGCCGGCGTGGAGGCCAAGCTCGACGAACTGCAAAGCACCCTGCCCGAAGGGGTATCGGTGAAGGTGTTCTACAACCGGGGCACCCTGGTGGAACGGGCCGTGGGCACCGTGTCCGAGGCGCTGATGGAAGCCATCGTACTGGTGGTGGTGCTGCTGGTACTGTTCCTGGGCAACCTGCGTGCGGCGCTGACCGTGGCACTGGCCCTGCCCCTGGCGGCGTTGATCACGTTCATTCTGATGCGATGGTTCGGGCTGTCGGCCAATCTCATGAGCCTGGGAGGGCTGGCCATTGCCATCGGCATGCTGGTGGACGCCGCGGTGGTGGTGGTGGAGAACGTGGTGACCCAGTTGGCCGACGAGCGCAAGGTCCGCCAGCTGCCGCGGCTGCACCTGGTGTACCGGGCCGCCCGGGAGGTGGCCGCACCGGTAACCTCCGGCATCCTGATCATCATGATCGTGTTCCTGCCCCTGCTCACCCTGCAGGGACTGGAAGGCAAGCTGTTCATCCCGGTGGCGCTCACCATCGTGTTCGCCCTGGGCGGCTCGCTGCTGATGTCCCTGACGGTCATCCCCGTGCTGGCTTCGTTCCTGCTGGGCAAGGTGTCCCACGAAGATCCATGGCTGGTACGCAAGCTGCACCGCATCTACGAGCCGGCGCTCGGGTGGGCCCTGGCCCATGGACGGACGGTGGTCATCGGCGCGCTGGTGCTGCTGGCCGTCACGGCGGCTGTGTACACCCAGATCGGCAAGACCTTCATGCCCACCATGGACGAAGGCGATATGATCGTACAGCTCGAAAAGCTGCCGTCCATCACCCTGGAACAGTCCACGGCGCTGGACCTGAAGGTCCAGAAGGCGCTGCTGGAGAAGGTGCCCGAGGTGACCCGGGTGGTGGCCCGCACGGGCTCCGACGAAATCGGCATGGACCCCATGGGTCTGAACGAAACCGACAGCTTCCTGGTGCTCAAACCCCGCGACCAGTGGCGGGTGCCGGACAAGGAGGCCCTGAAGGAGGACATCCGCAAGGCGTTGGCGGACATCCCCGGTGTGAACTTCGGGTTCACCCAGCCCATCGAGATGCGTGTCTCGGAGATGCTCACCGGCGTGCGCGGCGATCTGGCCGTCAAGCTCTACGGCAGCGATCTCGCCGTGCTCAACCAGAAGGCCGAACAGATCGCCCAGACCCTGCGGGCCGTGCCGGGCGCCGAGGACGTGCTGACCACCCGCAACGAAGGTGTGCAGTATCTGCGCGTCGAGGTGAACCGCACCGCCGCGGGCCGCCTGGGTCTGACCGTGGACGCCCTGGAGGACCTGCTGCGGGGTCAGATCGAAGGCCTGCCCACCGGCATCGTGCAGGAAGGCATCCAGCGCACACCGCTGCTGCTGCGCGGCCCCGCGGACCAGCGCGCCGACCCGTCGTCCCTGGCCACCATGCCGGTGACCCTGCCGGACGGCAAGCAGGTGCCCCTGTCGGCCGTCGCCAAACTGGAACGGGTGGAAGGGGTGGTATCGGTGCAGCGCGAATTGGGCAACCGCTTCGTGGTGGTGCGGGCCAACGTGCGCGGCCGCGACCTGGTGGGCTTCGTGGAGGAAGCCAGGGCCGCCGTGGCCAGACAGGTCCAACTGCCCACCGGCTACAGTCTGGCCTGGGGCGGTCAGTTCGAGAACCAGCAGCGGGCCGCCAAGCGCCTGTCCATCGTGGTGCCGGTAGCACTGGGCCTGATCTTCCTGCTGCTGTTTTCCACCTTCGGTTCGGTGCGCCAGGCGGTGCTGGTGCTGTCCAATATCCCCTTCGCCATGATCGGCGGCGTGTTCGCCCTGTGGATCTCCGGCGAATACCTGTCGGTGCCTGCCTCGGTGGGATTCATCGCCCTGCTGGGCATCGCGGTACTTAACGGGGTGGTGATGGTGACCTACTTCAACCAGCTGCGGGCCCGCGGCATGGCCATGGCGCAGGTGGTGGTGGAAGGCGCCAAACGGCGGCTGCGCCCGGTGATGATGACCGCCAGCATCGCCGCCTTCGGACTGGTGCCGCTGTTGTTCGCGAGCGGCCCCGGTTCGGAAATTCAGCGTCCGCTGGCCGTGGTGGTCATCGGCGGCCTGGTGAGCTCCACCCTGCTCACTCTTATCCTGCTGCCGATACTCTATCGTCGTTTCGGTGAAGACAAAGGAAACGCGCCATGAATGAGGCCCTGCTGGTATTGATCGCGTCCCCCAGCCTGGAAGAGGTCCTGGCCGACTGGCTGCTGGACCGGGAGGACGGCACCGGCTTCAGCACAGTGCCGGTCTCCGGCCACGGCTCGGGACTGGTGAACTTGAGCGCCGCCGAGCAGGTGGCCGGACGCCGGCGCCGCGTACAGTTCCAGATCCACGGCAGCCGTGAGCACCTTGAGCAGACACTGGCGGGCCTCAAACAGGACTTCGAGGGTGCCGATCTGCACTACTGGCTGATCCCGCTGCTGGATGCGGGGCATCTGGGGTAGAACCTGCTTAACCAGAAGAAGCAAGAGCGAAAAATGCGCCACGGAATCCACGGAAAGCACGGAAAAAATAATGGTTCGTTTGCGGACTCGGCAGCGGCGGGGAGTATCTGTCAACGAGCCCGCAGCGGTTGATCGCAAATCCCCCCTTTCGTGGATTCCGCGGTTTCCGTGGCTCTTGGTAAGCTTCGCCACGATGTAGGGCGCAATAACCGAAGGGCATTGCGCCGTGTACGGATGACAAATCCGGAATCTACGGCACGCAGTTTCCCAATCGATTTTCCGCCTTTCCGTGGGTCCGTGGCGCTTTTGATGGTTGCCTTCCGTAGGTTCTGTGGTTTCCGCGGCTCTTGCAAAGATTATCGGATGTCCGGCGCAATGCGCGTTGCTTATTGCGCCCTACGGGACGCTTGCGTTGAGACGCCTCGGATTGATCCTATCCGTGCTTTCCGTGCTTTCCGTGGCGCCTTTGAATTCGCCTTTCCGTGGATTCCGTGGTTTCCGTGGCGCCTTTGAATTCGCCTTTCCGTGGATTCCGTGGTTTCCGTGGCGCTTTTGATCTTTGCCTTCCGTGGGTTCCGTGGCTCTCACATCAAGGTCTACCCTTCACCGCCAGCCAGAAGCCGAACTTTCCCTTCAGAGGAATGCGCCGGACGACCTTGAGGGTGTGGGCGTTGATCACGACAAGCTGGTTGCTGCGGGTGGTGGACGTGTAGACCCACTGGCCGTTGTCCCCGGATCGGACGCCATGGGGGCCGGCACCCACATCGATCCTCTTGACGAGCTTCAGGGTCTTCGGACTCAGGACGTCCACGGTGTCGGAACCGATGTCGGTCGTGAACGCGAGCCGGCCACTGGGAAGATCGTCCATTCCGCCGTGGTACAGACCCACGCGGATGTCGCGTTCGACCTTACCGGTCTCCAGGTTGATCACCGCCACGTGACCGTCCTGGTGTGGCTTGGGATGGTTGCGCACCCACAGCTGCTCGCCGTTGGGGCTCAAGGCCAGGTTGTGGGGATACCGGAAACCGGGTATCGGAATGTCGCGGATCACCTTGTCGGTGTGCATGTCTATCACGGCGATCTTGTCGGCGCCCTGCACCGACACATAGGCATAGTGGCCGTCCTGTGAGAACACCACGTTGTGGGGCATCTTGCCCACCGGGATAACATGGGTCACTTCGAAGCTGCCGAGACTGATGACGTCCACGGCGCCGCCGGACGCATCCACGGCAATGGCGACCCGGCCGGTGGGACTGATGTTGACCCCCTGCACGAGCTTGCCGACTTTCAGGATGGCGAGTTCCTTGCCGGTGTGGGCGTCGGCGAAGTACACCTGCCCGGTCTTGAACCCGCTGATCACCAGCAGATTGCCTTTGGGCCCCACCTCGACGTAGTGACACTCGGGAAAGCCGTGCCACACCTTTTCCTGGGGAAAGACCTCGATATCGCCGGTCTTCTGCAGGTCCACGTAGACGGGTTCCGGGAACAGCGCGTTGAGGCTCTGGGCGAACGCCAGGCCGGGGGCGACTGTCACGGACAGAAGGACGGACAACAACGTACCGATCAGCAAACGCCGCCCCACTGTTCGGTTGCCGCAGGCAACCTCCGCAGGCGGGACCCGCGCACCGCCCTCCGTGCCGACCGAGTTCATGCAAAAGGCATCCGTTGAATGCATGGCAACATCCCTGTGTGGTGAGTTTTTGACCGGGCGGCCCCAGCGCAAGGCCACATGTTGCGCTGCTCCGGCCGGGCCGGGCCGCGTGGAGGTGGCCGCCGGTGTGGCACCGCGGGGCACTGTAATTGACACGCTTGGTGCGGGGATGTTCCCCACCGGGGGGCAGCGCACCAAGGGCGGCGCGGGAACCCGCGGGAAAAACCTGAAGGACGCCAGGTTATACCGCGAACGCACAGACGACTCGGACAGCGGGGACGTCGGGTGCGGGGTGCGGGGTGCGCGTCGACCTGTGGGGGGAACGGGCAGCGAGGCGGCCCTGGGTGGCGTTCTACCGTTGTTGAGGGGCCGCCGTTACGGTACGACGCGCCTGGCCTGTTGCGCCCTTTACG
>DATFML010000061.1:0-9876 GCA_035266965.1 Gammaproteobacteria bacterium | reverse complement strand
GCTGGCCGATGCCATGCTCAAGGACATCATGGCGCGCTGGAGCGTTTCCCGATACGAGATCCTCGGCTACTGCGCCGGCGCCGTGCTGGAGGGCATGAAGCTCGCCCATCCTTTCTACAAGCGCGAAGTGCCCGTGATCCTGGGAGACCATGTGACCCTGGATGCCGGCACCGGCGCCGTGCACACCGCGCCGGGCCACGGCCAGGACGACTACGTGGTGGGGTCGCGCTACCGGCTGGCGGTGGACAACCCGGTGGGCGACGACGGACGCTTTCTGCCCGACACCGAGCTGTTTGCGGGCGAGCATGTGTTCGCCGCCAACGACCATGTCATCGAAGTGTTGAAGACCAACGGTGCGCTGGTGCACGAGGAGGCCATTCGCCACAGCTATCCTCACTGCTGGCGTCACAAGACCCCGATCATCTTCCGCGCCACGCCCCAGTGGTTCATCAGCATGGACAACCAGGGCCTGCGCCGCTCCGCCCTGGAGGCGATCCGCCAGGTGGAGTGGACACCGGACTGGGGCCAGGCGCGCATCGAGAGCATGGTGGCCAACCGCCCCGATTGGTGCATTTCCCGCCAGCGCACCTGGGGTGTGCCCATTGCCCTGTTCGTCCATCGCCGCACGGGTGAATTGCACCCCCAGACGCCCCAGCTGATCGAGGAGGTGGCCCTGCGCATGGAGCGCCGCGGCATCGATGCCTGGTTCGAGCTCGATGCCGGGGAACTCCTGGGCGCCGACGCTGCCGACTATGAAAAGGTCACCGATACGCTGGACGTGTGGTTCGACTCCGGCGTGACCCACGCCTGTGTGCTGGAGCGCCGGGGAGAGTTGAGGTATCCGGCGGACCTGTACCTGGAAGGTTCCGACCAGCACCGGGGCTGGTTCCAGTCCTCGCTGCTGACCTCCGTCGCGATGCGGGACGCCGCTCCGTACCGGGGCGTTCTCACTCACGGTTTCACGGTGGACGCCAAGGGCCAGAAGATGTCCAAGTCAAAAGGCAACGTGGTGTCGCCCCAGAAGGTCGTGGGCACCCTGGGCGCGGATATCCTGCGGCTGTGGATCGCGGCCACCGACTATCGGGCCGAGATGGCCGTGTCCGACGAGATTCTCAAGCGCACCGCCGATGCCTACCGGCGCATGCGCAACACGGCCCGCTTTCTGCTGGGCAACCTGCACGGCTTCGATCCGGAGCGGCACATGGTGGCGCCGGAACATCTGCTGCCCCTGGACCAGTGGGCGGTGGAGCGCGCCCGCACCCTGCAGGAACTGGTCCGTCAGTCCTACGAGGACTATCAGTTCCACCTGATCTACCAGCGGGTGCACAACTTCTGCGCCGTGGCCATGGGCGGGTTCTACCTGGACGTCATCAAGGACCGCCAGTACACCACCCAGTCGGACAGCCATGCGCGGCGTTCGGCCCAGACCGCCATGTACCTGATCGTCGAAGCGCTGTCGCGCTGGCTGGCTCCCATCCTGAGCTTTACCGCCGAGGAGATCTGGCAGCAGATGCCGGGCCCCCGCGATCCGTCGGTGTTCTTCGCCACCTGGTACGAGCTGCCGGCGCTCTACGCGCCCGAGTCCGGCGAGCAGCCCATGTTCGACATGGCGTTCTGGGACCGCATCTTCGAAGTGCGCGAGGCGGTGGGTCGTGAGCTGGAGAAGCTGCGGGTGGCGGGCGGCATCGGGGCCTCGCTGGACGCCGAAGTGGATCTGTACTGCGACGACGAGCTGCGTACACAGCTGGAACGGCTGGGTGACGAGCTGCGCTTCGTGCTCATCACCTCCTATGCCCGCGTGCATCCGGCGGCCGAGCGTCCGGAGGAGGCGGTGGAAACGGATCTGAAGACCGCCAAGCTGTGGGTGAAGGTCAGCACCAGCGCCCACGACAAATGCATTCGCTGCTGGCATCACCGGGAAGATGTGGGCTCCCATCCGGAGCATCCGCAGATCTGCGGGCGGTGCGCCGAAAACGTCGCCGGCAGCGGCGAGCGCCGTCGCTATGCATGAGCGGCCCATGGACAGCGGCGAACCGGTACCCGAACCGGTGAGCGACCTGCAGGGCGAGCGGGTGGCGCGCGGTTCGGGGTTGCGCTGGCTGTGGTTGTCGGTGCTGGTGGTGGTGCTCGACCAGGTGACCAAGCAGCTCGCCAACAGCCTGCTGACCTATGAGCACCCGCTGCATTTGCTGCCGTCGTTGAATCTCACCCTGGTGTACAACACAGGCGCCGCTTTCAGTTTCCTCAGCACCGCGTCGGGCTGGCAACGCTGGTTCTTCATCGCGCTGGGTCTGCTGGCGGCGGTGGTGATGGTGGTGTGGCTGAGCCGTCTGTCCGCGCGGGACCGGTTGGGCGGCATGGCGGTGTCCCTGATTCTGGGCGGTGCCCTGGGCAATGTCATCGACCGCGTATGGCACGGCCGGGTCATCGACTTCATCGATGTGTACTACCGTCACTGGCACTGGCCTGCATTCAACGTGGCCGACTCGGCGATCACCATCGGCGTCGCCCTGTTGATCATCGACGGCCTGCTGGGCGCACGGAGCGCGGAGAGGCAATCCTGAAATGGCCGAGGCAGCGCAGATCCAGGCCGGCAGTCGGGTGACCATGCATTTTTCCATCGCCCTGGAGGACGGCATGGTGGCCGAAGACAGCGCCGGCGGCGAGCCGCTGACGTTCGTGATGGGCGACGGGACGGTGGTGGAAGGGCTGGAGCTGGCCCTCTACGGGCTGCGGGCCGGGGACACCCAGAGCCTGCGGCTGGAGCCGGAGCAGACGTTCGGCTATCGGGACCCGGACAACGTGCATACGCTGCCGCGCAGCGATTTTCCGGTTGAAATGAACCTGGAGCCGGGCACCATCATCGGGTTCACCACACCCGGCGGCGATGAGGTGCCCGGCGCGGTGCAGGCCGTGCAGGGCGACGAGGTGAAGGTGGACTTCAACCACCCGCTGGCCGGCCACACGCTGACTTTCGAAGTGCGGATTCTCGCCGTCGAGCCGCCCGGCGCTGACGACGACTGAGCGGGGCGGGGCCTTTATGCGTTATAATGGCCCGCCAGTAGCTTTCTAGGACCGGAGTCATCGGTCATGCATATTCTCCTAGCCAACCCCCGTGGATTCTGTGCCGGCGTGGACCGGGCCATCGATATCGTCGAGCGCGCCCTGGATCTGTTCGGTGCTCCCATCTACGTACGTCATGAGGTCGTTCACAACCGTCATGTGGTGGAAGGACTGCGCGAGCGCGGGGCCGTGTTCGTGGAAGATCTCGAGCGCATCCCCGACGGCGCGACGGTCATCTTCAGCGCCCACGGCGTATCGCAGGCGGTGCGGGCCGAAGCCGAAAAGCGGGGCCTGCAGATCTTCGACGCCACCTGCCCACTGGTCACCAAAGTGCACATGGAAGTCAGCCGCCACAGCCGCGCCGGTCGGGAATGCATTCTCATCGGTCATGCCGGCCACCCGGAAGTGGAGGGCACCATGGGCCAGTATGACCGTTCCAGCGGCGGCGACATGTACCTGGTGGAAGCGGCCGAAGACGTCTGGCAACTGCCGGTGCGCGACCCGGACAACCTGGCTTTCGTGACCCAGACCACGCTGTCGGTGGAGGATACCGCGAAAGTGATCGACGCCCTGCGTGAACGTTTTCCCACCATCCTGGGGCCGCGCAAGGACGACATCTGCTATGCCACCCAGAACCGTCAGGACGCGGTGCGCAAGCTGGCGCGCAGCAGCGATGTGATCCTGGTGGTGGGCTCGCCCAACAGCTCCAACTCCAGTCGCCTGCGCGAGCTGGCCAGGCAGCAGGGCGTGGACGCCTTTCTGGTCGACAGTGCCGATCAGATAGATCGCGAGTGGGTGGCCGGCCGCTCGGTGGTGGGCGTGACCGCCGGTGCGTCCGCGCCGGAAGTGCTGGTGCAGGAGGTGGTGGCGCGGCTCAAGTCGTGGGGCGCCTCGGAGGCCGAGGAAACCGAGGGGCGTCGCGAGAAGGTGGTGTTTTCACTGCCTCGGGAACTGGCTGTCTAGACTCGTCCGCACCGAAAGCACGCCGCCCCGGCAGTGATGGACCGGCTTGGACGGCTGCCGGGGTTTCGCCGTATTCGTCACCGCCCTGGCGGATTATTCTGTTCCCGACCCCTGCGTCAGCACCCGACAACGGTATCCATGCCTCCGGATGCCGGTCGGTTTCTCCTTCGTCTCACCGACCGCCGTGTCGAGCGCCACCGTATTTCATGGCCGGTAGCGCTGCGGCAAGGCACTCCTACCAGCAGTCCGCGACCGAGCCGGTTCCCGTATTGCCCTTGACCCCGTCCTGATCGATGGTCAGCGTCGCGCACTCGGTGTCGTCGCTCTGGCCCCCTTTGGCGGTGGGGGTGGCGGTCGCGGTGAAGCAGCTGTAGACGTTCTTGGCGCCGACGATGGTGCTGCAGCCGGCATTGGTGACGGCGATGGTGTAGTAGCCTTCCGGGCTGTTCGCGCCGCCCAGTTTGGCGATGTCCGTGTTGGTGGCGTAGGAGTTGTGGTCCATGTACCACTTCTCCTGCAGGGCGGCCGCATTGGTCAGCGCGACCTTGGCGTCGGAGCGCCGGGTCTTGATCACCGAGCTGCGGTAGGCCGGATAGGCGACGGCGGCGAGGATGCCGACGATGACCACCACGATCATCAGTTCTATCAGGGTGAAACCGGCGGTGTTTCTTCGATTCATTGCATGGGTCCCCATACGTTCTGCTGGCCGAAAGGTGTCGGGCGGGATGTGGCCCGCCGGGCCACACCCCGATCAGGCTACGGCAGGTTCTGCAAATCGATTTCCCGCCATGAGCGCCGCCCGCCCTGCACGGCCCCGGTGTTGAAGTTGATCATGCTGGTGTCCAGCGTGCTGTTCTGGTGCAGTATCTTGGCCTTGCCCGGCCCCAGGGCGCCGCCCTGGTGCACCGACAACTGGCCGGTTTCGCCCTTGCCCATGTCGTAGGTGTCGACCACCTTGTACTTGGCGTTGCCGGTGTGCTGGTCCGCGTACAGCGGATCGAAGGGCAGGGCGATGCCGGCGCGGGTGTCCACCGCGTACAGCAGGCTGGTGCCTTCCGGTTCGCAGACGTTGCTGTCCGGCGTGTAGCTGGGAAACAGCAGGACCTGCCGCGCCACCACCGGGCTGGACAGCACCCGCTCGGCCGGGCCGCCGGTTCCCAGCTGCCGGACCCAGCCATCCATGTTCTGGATGGCCTGTTCCACGTCGGTGGTTGTTGCCACCGTGTTGCCGTCGATGGTGGTGCCCGTCGGGGTAATGGTGCCGTCGCTGTACACCCCGATGCCGGTTACGTCGGCCAGGTTGTTGGCCGCGCCCCAGGTGAGTTGGCCACTGCTGTCCACCGGCTCCTTGACGCCGAATACGCTCTGCTGGGCCGTGCTGGTGTTGTCCGCCGAGGCCAGCAGCCGCCCGGTTCCGCCGTACACCCAGTGGGCGCCGAGCACGTCGGTGCTGAGCGTCGGCGCGTTCAGGAACGGCTTGCCGATGTTCAGCAGCGTGTTCACCGTTGCACCTGAGAGCAGGTTGGGCGCCGTCACGGTTCCGCCGGTCGTACTGACACTGGAGTTCAAGACCAGGCGATCCAGTTCTCCGGTGGGACTGCCGGTGGTGCCACCGGCAATGCCGAAGTACGCGGCATCGTCCAGGAAGTCCCGGTTCCAGTCAGCCACTGAGACGTCACCGACGAAGCTGTCGGGAGCGCCCGTCAGGTCAAGGGGTGCGAACCCGGTTTCGAATGACAGCGTGTTCAGGTTGTACACAAACAGCTGGGCGTCCTGATTGCTGGTGCCGGCTACCAGATCGGTAGGCCCGGAGCCGAACACCAGATACCATTGCTTGGTCAGCGGGCTGCCCCAGTCCCCGCTGGTGCTGGGCATCGCGGCTTTCACCAGAGCCGGCCCCGAGGTCGTGAAGCCGAGCTTGGGGCTGGTGATTTCCGCCAGCAACCGGGGCGGCTTCTCCGGGTTGGTGATGTCCATCACCACGTACGCCGAACGCATGGTCGTGTCGGCGTTGCCGTCGCCCGTGGTGTCGATGCTGAACGGTCCGCCGCCCAGACGCATGCCGGCCACCAGAATCGTGCCCCAGCCATAGGGATGATCGGCGTCCGCCGTGAAGATGCGCGCATCGAAGGTCTTGATCGCCCCGTCCATGTAGTAGACATGGTTGTAGTTGGGGTCGGTCAGCCATTGCAGGTGCGGCAGCAGGTTCTCCGGAACGTACGCCCACAGCTCCGAGCCCAGCGGATCCGGGGTCGCCCCCGAGCCGGAGGGATCCACGGTATCGAAAGACTGCTGCTTGACGTTCCAGAAGCCGCCGTTGAAGGCATGCAGCATGCCGTCGTTGGCCCCGACGTAGACCACCTGGCGACGGTTGGCGTATTGCTGGCGGAACGCTGCATAGCTGGTGTCGCCGTAGGTGACGTCGTAGCCGGCGTCGGGCGCGCCCACCGCTGCCGGTGTGGAATGGATGATGTCACCCAGACGCCACACCTTCAGCGTGCCGTCCTGCTTGTAGTCGATGGTGCGGTTGCGGAAGCCGGGGATTTCCTCGCCGCGGATGTAGTCGACGATCTTTTGCGCCTGAGCGGTGCTGCCTGCATCCAGGTAGAGGTAATTGTCTCCGCCGCCCGACCCGAACTGCGTCTCGTCGAAGTCCACCTTGGTGCCATTGATGGTGGTGAATATGTAGCGGCCCTGGCTGGCATTGCTTCTATAGGTGCGCTGGGTGACGACGTCCGTCAGGTTCGCAAGCCGGTCCTGGGCGTTCCAGATCGGTTTCAGGCCGCCGAGAGGACCGGTCGTCCAGGTAAGCCCCTTGGGAACGTTCGGGTCGGTGCTGGTGGCACGGGCGACCACCGTCTTTCCGCTGCCCGGGTCGTACTGCAGCTCGACGATCTTGTCGGCGTCGTAGTCGTCCAGTTTGCCGTTCTGGTTGCCGTCTTCCCGCAGATAGCTGTATTTGTCGATGAACAACGCGTGTACGCCGCCCACCCAGGTCACCGTGGACAGCGCGCCGCCGGAGACGTTCTGTGCCAGGGTCATGCTCGGCGTGTAGTAGGCCTGGTAGACGGCGCCGGTGCCGTTGCTGCTGTTGCTCACCACCGTGGCGGCCGTGCCGGAAGAGGTCCGCTTGGCGATATCCAGGAAGATGCTGTTGAGCGCGTTCAGAAGGGACGCGCTGTCGCTGGCCAGATAGGCACTGGCGGTATCCCCGGCACTGGCGATCTGGTCCAGCTTGGTCGAGTCCACCCCCTGGGGCAGGCCGAAGCCCACCACGTAGGTCTTTACGCCGATGGCCGAAAGTTGGCGGGCGGCGTTGGCCGCATCGGTGATGGCGGTGTTCGGATCGGTGACCAGATTGCCGTCCTTGTCCACCGACGGCAGGCCGTCGGTAACCAGAATGACGTAGTTCTTGACGCCGCAGGCGTTGGCGGGGGGCGCGTTGGCGGGGCCGCCTTGCGCGGTGTCAGTCAGGTTCCCTTCGAAATAGTCCTTGGCGGTCAGAAGCGTCCCCTGGATAGGTGTGAAGCCCGCGTTGCGCAGGGGCTTGTTGCTGCTGGGATTGGCGAAGCTCTCGGTGGCCAGCCAACTGTCCAGGGTGCTGGCCTGAGAGGCATCCAGTGTATTGACGGGAACGTACAGATAGCCGCGCCCCGGATGGGAGTCCGAAAAGTACGTCTTATTGGTGAACTGGCCCGGATGGTCGGGGTCGGGCTCGTGAACCTTCTGCCATGCCAGGCGTTGGCCGAAGTAGTAGAAGCCTTGGGCGGTGTCGCTGTCCGTCGGCTTGAACGAGCCCGACCACATGTAGTTGCTGTAGCCGGTGTGGGCGTCCGACTGGCCGGTCTTGGTCCGATAGCAGTCATAAGAGTTGTAGACGGGTTTGCCGGTAGTCGGATCGACGGTTTCGCTATAGGTGTCCGAGTAGCAGAAGGCATTGCCCTGGTCCGAGGAATCGTAGTACGGCAGTGCCCGGTTGTAGTACAGGTAGTTGCCGGTGTCGGTTGGATTCGGGATGCGCTGATTGTTCTTTGTCCAGGTGCTCGGCGCACCGCCAGGCACATAGCTGGGATCGTAGGTGCTCGGGTCGTAGCTGGCGTAGTAGAAGGAGTTATGAATGTAGTAAAGCTTAACGTTGCTCTGTTGATAGGCCATCAGACCCATGCGGATGCGACCCTGGAGGGACTGAATCAGCCCCTTGATGGTGTGGCGCGCAATTTCGGACTTGCTGGAAGGGTCCGCACTGCCCACTGCCGTGCCGTTGGGGGTCTCGTCCATACTGTTGGAGTTGTCCAGCACCACCAGCACGTTCGGCATGTCCGACAGCGAGAAGGGGCTGATCAACGGCGGAAGCGCGGTGTAGTCCAGCATGCTGCCGTTGGCGAATACCGCGGGCGCCAGCAGCAGCGTTGCCGCCAGGGAGGCGCCGAGGGTCAGGGCATTGTGCCAACTGCGGCTCAGTCGGCCGGTCGGTCGTGACTTTGTGGTGTTCATCGCGTTTCCCCCGTTACCGGGACTGGGTTGCGGCTGTACCGACAGGGACCTGCGCCGTCAGTAGATGGTGACCTTGCGCAACTCACCCCGTTGGAATTCGAGCTGTACGTGCGGGCGCCTGCTGCGCTGCCCGCCGTCGTCGGCATAGCTGCGGCCCGTTGTGTGGGCGCGGTCCAGCAGATCGACGCCCGAGTCGATGGTGAACTTGCCCACCGTGGTGATCAGCGTGTTTCCCTGCCAGGCGACGAATTCACCGGTCAGGAAGCTCGCCGCCTCGCCGGCGTCGCTGTGCCGCGGCGTCTGTCCGGCTGCCGTCATGGCGCCGCCGGACAACGGTGCCAGCCAGAGGGCGACCGCCAGCAGGCCATGGCAAAGGAGTGCGGTCTTGTTCATGATGTCTGTCCCCTTCGGTAAAAGGCCGCAGGCCGCAACCTTGTCATTCCCGCCTACTTCTTCTCGTACGTGGACTGCAGCATCACCCGGGCCTGGGTGGTGCCGCCGGTGGCCAGCGCCGTGATGCGGAACATCTCGGGATCGCCCGGCCCCGGGTTGGTGCCGGGCGGCGGCACGTAGCCGGCGGGAAATACGTAACCCAGCCACTCCACGATATAGATGGGCTTCTGAAGTACCTCCGGCGCGGTATAGGTGGCGGTCCGGTGCAGGTTGGCCGTACTCCACACCTTAATCGTCTGGTCGAACCACACCGGCGTGGTGCCGGAGGCCTCGGTGCACAGGCCGTTGGTGCACGCCGCCGAGAAGTCCGAGGGTCCCAGGGAGTTGGCCTCCACGAAGGCCTCGCCGTCGCGCAGTGCCGCTTCCGCCGCCTGGAAGGCGGTCTGGTGATCGCGGAAGTTGTAGGCCATCTTCTGCTCCAGGGTGGAGGTGTTCATGGCCGTCACACCGATCAGGGTCATCACCAGCAGAATCAGCAGGCTTACCACCAGCACCGAGCCGCGCTGGTTCGCGACGCGGCCGCGGGACAGGCTTTTGATGATCATTGCTCCCTCGCCCATGGCTGTCACCTCAGGCCGCGGTTGCGCAGCTTGATGGTGTCGCTGAAGATCCGGCGCAGATACCGGTCGTTGTAGGTCTTGCCGTCGAAGGTGATCGATACCGGCGTGGGGTTGACCTGCTCGACGCTGCGCACCAGCAGTTGAACCCGTGCGCTCACCACGTTGCCCCAGTCCGCGACCTGGTCCGCCTTCACGTAGCGCACGGCGGCCTGATCGGGGGCCGTGGCCTCGCCGTAGCGGATCTGCATGTTCTCCACGCCGGTCACCAGCTCCTCCTTGGTCATCGTCGGCGTATTGGACATGGTGGACAGCCCGTCGCGATACAGGGACGGCACGCCGTTGG
>DATFML010000060.1:0-5025 GCA_035266965.1 Gammaproteobacteria bacterium | reverse complement strand
CATAGCGGAACGGCTGCTGGAAGAACACACCCAGGCGGGTGCCGCGTGACCAACGAGACACACGGGTTGCGGGCTCTGCAGGCCGCCTTCGCCCGCGCGATACGCGACGGAGAATACCTGCCCGAGGCGGGCGTCTTTCGCGAGCGCGGCCTGTCCGCCCGCCAACGACTGAACGTCTATCATCACCACAGCCGGATCGTAGAGTGCGAAGCCCTGGCGGCCGTCTACCCTGCCGTACGGCGACTGGTGGGAGAGGACTTCTTCGCCAACATGGCGGTGCTGTACGCAGGGCAGTACCCCTTGAACAGGGGCGATCTGCGGGTGTTCGGCGAACAGCTTGCCGACTTCCTTGCGCAGTTCGAACCGCTGCTCACGGTGCCCTATGTCGCGGACGTGGCCCGACTGGAATGGTGTTGGCACGAATCGCTCCATGCGGCACAAGCCTCTCTGGAAGCACGTGCGGCCGATGGCACGCGGCTTTGTCTCGCACCCCACGTGCGCTTGCTGCACTCGCCCTTTCCCGTCGCGACCATCTGGGACTTTGCCTTGAGGGAGCACGCCGACGACACGCCCCATCTGAACATAGACACGATGGGCCCGGAGCATGTGCTCATCATGCGCCCGACACTGGACGTCGAGGTGTGGACCCTGCCCGCAGACGAGTGGGAATGGTTGTCAGGGTATCGCCAACCGACCCCGGTTGCCGCGACAACCCGTGAGACGGGACGGCAACGCAGCTGGCTCGCGCGAGGTGTGTTGACGGGCGCCGAAATCTAGTCACGCGGCGTGCCGGTCGGCCACACGGTTGTTCCCAAGCAAGAATGACCGTTGGTGGACAGCCGTCAGCCGGCCAGGCGCACGCTTTCCGGCAGGCTGACTTCCATGGCGACGGGCAGGTGATCGGATACCGGGCAGTCGAGAACGACGGCGCGCTCGACCTGCAGCGTGGGGGTGACCAGGATATGGTCGATGTTGCGGGCGGGGCGCCAGCTGGGGAAGGTGTGCAGGCCGTGGATGGGCTCGCGCATGAGGGTGTTGCTGATCAACAGATCCATCTCGGGACTGTTGGATCGACAGTTGAGATCGCCCATCAGGATGACATGGCGGTAGCGGTTGACCAGATCGCTCACGTAGCCGATCTGGCGCATGCGGCCGCTGCGGCTGAGGGCCAGATGCATGATCAGCAGCACCAGCGGCTCGGCGTGGCCTCCGAAGCGGATCAGCAACGCGCCACGTCCCGGTATCTTGCCGGGCAGCCGGTGCTCGGTGATCTCGGTGGGACGGAAGCGGCTGAGCATGCCGATGCTGTGGCGGGCGATGCCGCCCACCCGGCGGTTGGTCTGGTCGTACCAGTACGGAAAGCCGGCCCGCTGGGCCAGGTACTCGGTGAGATTGATGAAGCCGGAACGCAGGCTGCCGGCGTCCACTTCCTGCAGGCCCACCAGGTCGTAGCCGTGGATCAGGTCGGCGATCTGGTTGAGATTGTCGAACCGCTCGGGATGGGGCAGAACGTGCTTCCAGCTCTGGGTCACGTAGTGGCGGTAATGGCGGGTCGTGACCCCGGTCTGGATGTTGTAGCTGAGCAGTCTCAGGCGGTTATGACCGCCGCCGGACGCGGCCTCCTTGGACACCGGCGCGCTGTTTTCGTCTGCGTGGGCCGCGGTCATGGCGTCAGATCGGACACACCAGCTTGCCGAGCTTGTCGGTCAGTTTGAGATTCTCGCTGTAGTCCACCGGACAGTCGATGATGCTGACCGTCTTGTCGGCCATGGCCTTCTTCAATGTGGGCATCAGGTCGCCGACCTTTTCGATGCGATAGCCCCTGGCGCCGAAGGATTCGGCGTACTTCACGAAGTCCGGGTTGCCGAAACGCACGTTGCTGGCACGATGAAAATGGTTCATCTGCTTCCATTCTATCAGGCCGTAGCCGCAGTCGTTCCATATCAGGATGACGATGGGCACACCCAGCCGGGTCGCGGTCTCGATCTCCTGGGAATTCATCATGAAACCGGCATCGCCGGTGACCGCCACCACGGCACGGTCGGGATAGAGCATCTTGGCCGCGATGGCGCCGGGCACCGCGATCCCCATGCTGGCAAAGCCGTTGGAGATGATGCAGGTGTTGGGATATTCGCATCGGAACATCCGTGCCATCCACATCTTGTGGGCGCCCACGTCACAGATCACGATGTCTTCCATGGCCAGGGCGGTGCGCAGGTCCCAGATGATCTTCTGGGGCTTGATGGGAAAACCCTCGTCATTGCGCAGCTGGTTCATCTCCTCGATGAGGGCTTCGCGCAGCGCCCGCATGGGCTGGCCCTGATGGGGAGTCGCCAGTTCCTGGATACGCATCAGGCTGTGCTTGATATCGCCCACCACACCGGCCTCGATGTTGTAGCTGGCATCCACTTCCGCGGGCAGCGTGTCGATGTGGATGATCTTGCGGTCGCGGGTGGGATGCCACAGGTGGGGATGGTATTCCACCAGGTCGTACCCGACGCAGATGATGACATCGGCCCGCGAGAAACCGCAGCTGATGTAGTCGTTGGCCTGCAGGCCGGCGCTGCCCAGGGCCAGCGGATTCTTCCCAAAGGGTAGCACGCCCTTGGCCATGAACGTGTTGGCCACCGGGATGTCGAGCTGGGCCGCGAAATCGGCCAGATGCTTCCAGGCACGGGCCCGCACCACGCCGTTGCCGGCGAGGATGATGGGATTGCGGGCTTCGGAGATCACTTCGGCGGCCCGTTCCACGCGGTCCCGGGCCGGCTCCGGCGTCACCGGAAACTTCACCGGCAGAGGCTCGTCCTCGATTTCCATGGAAGCGATGTTTTCCGGGAACTCGATGAACGTGGCGCCGGTCTTCTCGGTCTGAGCCAGCTTGAATGCCTTGCGCACCACCTCGGGGATGATGTTGGGCGTCAGCAGACGGGACGAGTACTTGGTGATGGGCTGGAACAGCTGCTCCAGGTCCAGCACCTGGTGGGATTCCTTGTGCAGGCGATTGGTGCCGGCCTGACCGGAGATGGCCACCACCGGCGCATGGTCCATGTTGGCGTCGGCCACCCCGGTGACCAGGTTGGTGGCGCCCGGACCCAGGGTGGAAAGGCAAACGCCGGCGCGACCGGTCAGGCGGCCGTAGACGTCCGCCATGAAGGCGGCGCCCTGCTCATGTCGGGTGGTGATGAACTGGATGCTGGAGTCAACCAGGGCGTCCATGACGTCCAGGTTCTCTTCGCCGGGTACTCCGAAGATGTACTCGACCCCCTCGTTCTCAAGGCACCTGACGAACAGTTCCGCTGCTTTCATCGGACCACCTTCCGTGCCGCCAACCACCCGTCCCCGAACGGGCGCCTCCCTGCCCCATGCAAGTCACGTACCGGTGCGGGCCTTCAACTGGATCCGTCGGCGGCCGCGTGGGCGCTGGCCCGCTCCTTCTGGATCAGATACTTGACTACTTTCAGCATGGCTTCGTTGCTGCCGGCGAGCTGGCCGGACGTGCGGTACTTGCCGGCCACGATCATGCTGGGTACCCCGGAGATGCCGTAGCGACGCGTCATGTCCTTGGCGCGATTGAGATCCAGGTCCACCGCGAACGAATGATAGGTGGAAAGGAACTTCTTCTCGGGGACGCCATGTTTGGCGAAGAAAGCCGCCATGGCGTGGGTGTCGGTGAGCAGTTTGACGTCGTGATCCTTGTGGATGGCGTCGAACAGCGCCTGATGGGTCTTGTGGAACACGCCCAGCAGCTTCTCGGTATAGAACACCCGCGCCAGTGGCGACCAGCGTGGACCCAGCACCGCCGGGACTCGCTTGAACACCACATCCCTGGGTTTGTGGGCGAGCCACTGGTCCAGATGGGGCTCAAAGTGGTAGCAGTGCGGGCACCCGTACCAGAACAGCTCGATCACCTGGATCTTGCCGTCGGTGCCGGCGGGCTGGGGCGGGTCGATGATCTGATAGTCGATGCCGGCGTCATAGTGCGTCGCGGAACCGCCGGAAGCGGCCGGTGCCAGGGCAGGTACGACAAGGGCCAGCAGGCCGACAATCATTCGCTTTAGCATGAGGTCGCATTCCCCGTCATTTGATCAACCCGCCCCGACACAGCGGGGGCCCGCGGCCGCCACCCTGCAGGCGCCGGCCGCGGGCCCGGACAACGTTCCTACAGGTGGCCGTATGAATGCAGCCCGGACAGGAACATGTTAACACCCAGGAACGCGAAGGAAGTCACGCCCAGACCGATGATCGCCCACCAGGCCATGGGGGCGCCGCGCCAGCCCTTGGTCAGGCGCATGTGCAGCCAGGCCGCATAGTTGAGCCACACGATCAGGGCCCAGGTCTCCTTGGGATCCCAGGACCAGTACCCGCCCCAGGCCTGGGCGGCCCACAAAGCACCCAGGATGGTGGCCACGGTGAAGAAGGCGAAACCCAGGGCGACGGACTTGTACATCACGTCATCCATCACGTCCTTGGACGGCAGGCGGGTCAGCAGGACGCCGTTCGGGTTGATGCGCTCCTGGCGCTCACGAACCAGGAAGGCCACCCCCACCATCGAAGCCAGGGCGAAGGAACCGTACCCGATGAAGTTTGCAGGCACGTGAATCTTCATCCAATAGCTCTGCAGGGCGGGCACCAGCGGCTGAATCTGGTAGGCCTGGTGAGAATAGGAGTACCACAGCAGAAAGCCCACGGCAGCCGAGATCACCAGCATCACGAACCCGCCCAGGGAGCGGTTCTTGTACTTGCCCTCGTAATACAGGTAGAGCAGCGTGGTGACAATGCAGAACAGAACGAATACGTCGTAGAGATTGCTGACCGGAATATGGCCGATGCCGGGTCCCATCATGTAGGACTCGCGCCAGCGCACCATGAGTGCGACCAGGCCCATGGCGGCGCCGCACCATGCCATGGCGCTGCCTACCTTGCTGGTGAACTCCGAGCCGGTGAACAACCCTCCGAAATAGGCGACGGCCGAGCCGACCAGCAGGGCGCTCATCCACATGACCGCCGACTGCCCTGACAGCAGGT
>DATFML010000059.1:0-2857 GCA_035266965.1 Gammaproteobacteria bacterium | reverse complement strand
AACAGAGCGCCCAGCAGGAAAACCGCCCGCGCAACTGGCTGGTCCGGGACGATGCCTTGCTGGATATCGCCCGGCAGATGCCGGCCAGCCGCAAGGATCTGGAGCACATGCGCGGCCTGAACGAACGCCTGGTACGCCGCTACGGCGACACCCTGCTGACGCTGATTGCCGAAGCCCGCACCGCAAAGCCCGAACCGCTACCTGCCGGCGGCAGCCCGGTACGGTTGGACCACGGGCAGGAGGCGCTGGTGGACGCACTGACGGCGGTGGTTCGTCTGCGGGCGGCGGAACAGCAGCTCAACCCTTCGGTGCTCGCCTCCCGCAAGGACCTGGAGCGCCTGGCCGCCGGCCAGCGCGACCTGGCCCTGCTGCGGGGCTGGAAGAAGGCACTCATCGGCGAAGACTTGTGTGCCATGATCGAAGGGGGGATGGGCCTTGAAGTCAAAGACGGACGCCTCGCCATCACGCGCCCCGGAAGCTGAGCTCGCCCCCGGCGGCTTCAGGACAAGCCCACGCCCATCAGCCGACCGATGAAGTAGGTTACCAGCCCGGCGCCACCGCCGATCACCACCATGCGCAATCCGCCCCATAATGCGCTGCGACCGGTGAACAGGCTCAAGGTCGCCCCCACGGCAAACAGGCACACCCCGGCCAGAGCGGCCGCAGTAGCGACCGCATCCGGCCCCATCCTGGCCAGAAAGGGCACCAGCGGGACCAGGGCCCCGAGGGCGAAGGCCACGAACGAGAACAGCGCGGCCCCCCAGGGTGAACCGAGGTTCTCCGGATTCAGGCCCAGTTCCTCCCGGGCCAGCGTATCGAGCGCATGCTGGGGATCCTGCAGCATTTCCCGCGCAAACTGCCGCGCCGGATCCATCTCCATGCCCCGGGCATTGTAGATCAGGGCCAGTTCCTCGGCTTCCTCATCGGGGTACTCGGCCAGTTCCTCCCGTTCCAGGGCGATCTGCGACTCGTACATCTCGCGCTGGGAACGCATGGAGACGTATTCGCCGGCCGCCATGGACAAGGCGCCGGCGAGCAGGCCCGCGATACCGGTGGTCAGGATGACCTTGATGTCCGCACTGGCGCCCGCCACGCCCATGATCAGACTGGTGTTGGAAACCAACCCGTCGTTGACCCCGAAGACGGCGGCACGCAGGTTTCCGCCGCCGGCAACGCCTTTATGACGATGGCCGACGTCCTCGACCCGTCTGGGCATGGGATGATGGCGCGGAGCCACCGGCGCCCCGTAGGCCGACAGCCCCCGCACCTTCATGGCAGCCAGCACCGGCCGCAAGGCTTTCGGGCCCAGCAGGGCCGCCAGCTTTCCCACCAGCCGCGCGCGCCAATGGGGCCGGAACACGGGCACGGCGGCACCCTCGCCCCGAATCCTCTCTTCCCAGATCAGCGCCTGTTTGTCGGCCGCCTCGGCGAGCGCCACGAACAGCGCCCGTTGCGCGGCGTCCGCTTCGGCATCCGCCAGTCTCCGGTACAACCAGACCGACTGGCGTTCCTCGTGCCACCCCTCCAGAGCAGACATGACGGCCCCCGCATTCCATACACTTCAGGAGGATTGTGGGGGCCGCTCGCCCACAAGGCAACGCGATCATGCCGCCGGGCCTGACATGACTGACGACGACCGCGGCGGCGAGCGGTCGACACCCGGGCCCCGCGCTGCGATCCAGCCATCGCCGGCGTGACCTGTTACAATGCCCGGCCAATGGCCAACCCACAAAAAAGGGGGTACCCGTGAGCGAACTGCAACTCTCCAATGATCTGGTGCAATCCGTCCAGAGCGCTCTGGAAACCCATGACGAACGGGCCCGGGATCCGGGCATCATGATCCAGTACCTGGCTGCGTTGACGGGCTTTATGCTGGGCCAGCAGAACATGGACACCGCTTCCAAGCACGAGCTGCTGGGCCAGCTCGGTGCCTTCTCCAAAAGCGTGCTCGACGACGTATCCGGACCGCAGACGCCGCCGCCGGCGCAGGAGGCGTTCGGTATCTGGCGCGCACCGAAACAGGATGCCGACTGATAACGCCGGCGCGGCGTCGGCAGACGCCCGTCAGAGCCAGTAGGACAGCTCCTTGTTGAGGAACTCCCGGGCCTGCATGTAGTGGGATCCGTCGCACGAGAAGGTCAGACCCACGACGCCGTTCATGATGTTGATCGACGCCGAACGCAGGTAGATATTTTCATCGGCCTCGCGCAATGCCTTGAAGTACTCCAGCACAAGATGCAGCTGGTCCGGGCTGACCGTGGCCTGGGGCGGATAGCGACGGCTGGGATAGGCCAGCCACAGTTCCGGGTCCAGCAATTCCTCCACGCCATGCAGCCGATAGTTGTAGGGATCGTCGTACAGCCAGAGCACGATCCGCGAACTGGAGAAATGCAGGATGGTGTGGAAGGCTCCATGCTCGCGAAACAACGCCTCCACAACCCCCAGCACCTGATCGATATTGCTGTCCATGGCGCTTTTCATGCGCGATTGCATGAACACCGTGCTGCGAATCGCCGGGTCGCCCTTGTACTGCGTTGAATCCTGGTCCACCGCCGGCGTGGACTCCATCTCCGGCAGCTCGTCGAGGTTGAAATCCGCGCCGATGAATCCCAGCAGCGTGCCCTGATCCGATACCGCCTGCACCGCGGTGATGCAGCGCTTGGTGCTCACTTCACTGAGGTAGGCGGGCGAGATCATGAGGCCCCGGTAGGGAAGATTGGCGCTATGGTAGGGACGACCGGAAACATCCTGGCCCCGCCGCGAGCGGTCGATTCCCGCCGGCGACACATTGGAGCTGATCTGAATACCGTCGGTGTTCAGGGCATACAGCAGATGACAGTGCGGTATGGAGCCGATA
>DATFML010000058.1:0-2456 GCA_035266965.1 Gammaproteobacteria bacterium | reverse complement strand
GCCTCCCCGACAAAGCGACGGGCATTGAAGCATGGCATGATGACCGAAATGAGCTCGTTCCGCTGCACCGATTCGCTATTCATTCAGTTCTCAACCCCACCAGAGCGGACCACCGGACCTCGATCATAGCCCTGTTGTCAGAGCGCCAGGACAACAGCCTGCCGGAGCGCGGATTACTCCAAATACGTCGCCCTGGTCTTTCCCATGTTCGCGGACGGAACATGATCCGTCGGTAAAGCCGGACGCGATTGTTGTATGTGCGCCCACGCCATCGACACTGCCAACCTGACGGAACGCCTCATCTGCACCCGGCCTCTTATTGGGAGGCAGCCTGCCGGGCCCACACCCCCGTTATCGGCTTCGCCTTGGCGCTGTGACCAAGAGACTTCAAACCGAACATGTCCTCGATGGTGCGCAGAACGTTGTAGTGGTCGATGTGCTGGCCGTAGCGGCCGGGCTTCACCATCGGTCCGACGAACAGGGTGGGAATGCGGTTGTTGCCGGAACCGTCGTCCTCGTCCCAGGTGACAATAAGCAGACTGTCGTGGGATTGCGCCCAGTGCACATAGGGCGCGATGTGGTGTTTCAGCCAATCGTCGCCTTCCTTGATGGTGCCGTCATGCATATCGTTTTTTGCATTCGGTACCACAATGGAGACCGCCGGAAGGTGGCTGTAGTCTCCCGCGACGATGGTGAACAGCAGGAACGGCATGTTGGCGAAGCGCGGTATGTTGGCGCCCTGCCAGTTCACCGCGGGATTGTGCTTGCGCCAGTATTCGCCCGCCTGGCAGCCGGTAAAGCCGACCTTGGGCAGCGATTGCGAATAGATACCGAAGGTCTTGCCGTGATTGAACAGTTCGCTGGCCAGATTGGCGCCGGAGAAACTGTGGGGACAGGAATCGTCAGCGAGCCCGTGGGTGGAACCCGAAAAAAGCGCCAGATAATTGGGTTCGCTGGGATGGGTCACCGCATAGGATTGAGTGAACAGTGCGCCCTGTTTGGCCAGGGCATTCAGATAGGGGGCATGCTTGCTGCCGATGATGTCCGAATAGGACTTGTTCTCTTCGATGACGATGACGACATGCTTCGGCCGCGGCAGGGCATCCGCCGCACGGCTGCTGCCCTGTTCGCCGGCGCCCGGCGGAGACGCGGTGGCGGCCGGCAGGCCCGAGGCGGCCCACAGCCCGAATCCCAGCGCCAGGTAACAAAGTGCGCGTAACCGCCGTCGAACGCCGTACATAGTACCCCCCATGATTTGACAGGATCTTGTTGCGTTGCGCCGGGCCCTGCACCAAAGCCTGGTTGTCACGCACCGTCTTTGCGGTCCGCGGGGACGGCCTCGGCTGCACCACTCCACCCCGAGGCCTTGGGCGCTCTTATGCGCAACGTACCATACATCCGGTCGGGATGGTTTCTCTGATCGAAATGGTCAGCCCACGGACGGCACGGTGGGTACCGTCGGGACGACGCGTCGCTGCAGGCGGCGTGCGGCCGAAGACCGCCGGCGGTACCGATACGCATCCGGAGGATGCAACCATGCCGCCGCATCGTCCCCGCCCCGCTCCCGACATGGAGGCCAGGCGCGCGGAACATATCGGCACCGCCCCGACAAACCGACCGCTTAACAAACAATTAAATGAGTTCCATGGCGGCAAGCCGTGCCGTCGCCGGCTCTGTTTCGTGCTCCGTCTCCTTGAAGACATCGGGACCGTGCATTCAATAGGGCAACAGCGTTCTGGCCGGCTGATAGCCTTGCGAAGCCGCCTCCCGGTACAGCTTCACGGCGCGGGCACGATTCTTCTTCACCCCCAGCCCATGCGCATATTCCAAGCCAAGCTCGCACTGGGCTTGCGGATCATGCTGAGCCGCCGCGCGGCGGTACCAGGATGCCGATTTCCTGAAGTCCTGCGGCAGCCTGTGGCCCAGTGCATAGTCGAATCCCAGGACGTCCTGGGCCTTGACGGAGCCCGCCCGTCCGGCCTTGCGCAACCACTTGAAGTACGTTGCATAATCCTTACGGGCCAGGTATTTCTTCGCGCGCTGATAATACACCAACGGCCCGCCCGCGGAATGGGCAACAGCCGTCGACCCACCACCCTGTTCCGATTGCACAGTCGATGGCGAAGTGGCGGGCGGCTGCGCCATGGCGCCACCGGTGATGCCCAGAGCCCCCAGCAGCGCCAGCACAATCCACACACCGTGCACCGGCCGGCGCCCGTTTGCGCGGGCGTGACGTGGGCGCAGGGAGGGCCATGCGATCAGCACGTCACCAGATCCTTCGCGATGCCCATCCGGGTGGTCTCCCGTCGCTGTCAGAAGAACGCCATTCTAACGCCCACGATGAACAGAAACAGGGCAAACACCCGCTTGAGCCGGCCCACGTCCAGCCGGTAGGCCAATTTCACACCCATGTCAGTACCCCGCCGCCGCGCCGTCGCTGCGCGGGTCGGCCGCCC
>DATFML010000057.1:0-5276 GCA_035266965.1 Gammaproteobacteria bacterium | reverse complement strand
GACCCCTGCAAGATCGACGAGCCTGCGAAGAAAGAGATTGATTCACTGGGGACGGTGCAATTCATCATAGCGCCAGGCTCATACCACCACTTGTTCATCGCCGATTTTCAGGCGCAATACCCGGATGCAGAAACGTACCTGTGTCCAGGGTTGGAACGAAAACGACCAGAGCTGAAATTCGACTGGATTCTGGGGGACAAGCCTGATCCGAGGTGGGGAGGCACGTTGGAGCAAGCGCTTATAAGAGGAACGAGATATATATGGGAAGTGGCATTTTTCCATAAACCTTCCAAGACGCTTATTCTTGTCGACCTGCTCGAGAATATTGGTGACCATTATCGACACAAGACAGGCTTGTTGCTGCAGTTCTGGTGGAGATGTGTATTCAGAATGTGGAACAACCCAAAGGCCGCTCCGGAATACCAAATGGGTTGGGGGAACAAGAAGCTGGTAAAAGATGGACTGACCAGAATACTTGGCTGGAACGCAGAGAGGATAATCATCGCCCACGGCGAAAACATAGAGGAGAACGTAAACAGCGTGCTCAGTGCGGCATGGAAAAAGGTACTGGACGCGTGACTGCCACGATAGCCCGCGTTCGAAGGAAAACAGGTTCCGGCAACGGCATTCCCTGTAATCTGGATGTTCTGAACGATCGGGACCGCCTGTTACCGGAATGGCCATCAGGCTATGACCGCCCTGCCGTTGGCTGAATGTCCACTGACAACGGGTTGTCGGGCTCGTTGACCGGCGGGCTGCAAGTCGCGCCGGTCCCGCTTCCTCCGGCTGCCTGGATGTTCGGCAGCGGCTTGCTGGGACTGATAAGCGTGGGGCGCAAGCGCCGACGTTATCCTTCGGTCGTTTGAGTCATTCGGGTCGCTTTGCGGGCGGGACGATACCCGGTCATTTCAGGCCGCGTCCGTCGCCGGTGCGGGTCACAAAATGGCGCCACCACATGGACCGTCAGCATGACCGACGTTGATTCCATGCACGGTGATCACCGGGACTCGAGCCTGGCGTTGAGCCGTCTGATCAGGTCGGCGGCGATGTCCTGCTCCATTTCGTCGAAGCGGTCGAAATTCTCCTCCAGCCTGCCCAACGCATCCAACAGCTCCTGGCGCGATGCATCGCGCTCCAGCAGATCGACCGTTTCATAGAACCAGGGATCCATCGCCTACCCCCTTAATCGCAACGGCGGCGGCCTGCTCAGTGCGGCACCGATTCGGCCATTGGGCGGAACTGCAGCCCGTAGAACATCTCCAGATAACGGCGGGTTTCATCGCGCTCCAGATTGGTCACGTATTTCCAGAAGCCGTAGATGCGCGACAGGGTCATCATGCGCTCGGCATAGAGCTCCCAGGTGTAGCGGCTGTGGACGCGCGCGATGGAGCCCGCGGAAAGCCTGTCCCAGTAATCCGGTTCTTTCCCGCATCGCTCCAGGAAATCCGCAATGGTTTCGGTCGCCTCTTCGCCGTGGTTGGGGTCGATGTGAAAGCCCGACTTGCCATCCTCGATGATCTCCAGAGGCCCGCCGTAGCGGGTCGCGAAGGTGGGCAAACCGGAGGTCATGGCCTCGATCACCGTCAGGCCGAACGCCTCGAACAGAGCGGGCTGTACGAAAGCGCCGCGGCGCTCCGCGATATAGCGGTACAGCTCGCCCGCCAGGTTCTTGTCCAGATGAATACCCAGCCAGCGCACCTGTCCGTCCAGTTGATAGTGCTCGATGAGCTCGTGCATGCGCGCGATCTGCTCCTGCTCCTCGTGATCGGTGGACTTGGCGGCGTCCACGTGCCCGGCGATGGCCAGCAGGTTGGCCTGACCGCGCAGCCGGTCATTGGCGCCGTACCATTCCACCAGACCGGCGATGTTCTTGATGTGGTCGAGGCGCGCCATGGTGAACAGAATGGGCTTGTCCGGATCCACGAGCTGCCCGCGCGCATCTTCATGAGGCTCGCCGAACACCATGTCCTCGATCTCGGCGCGCAGACCGTTCAGGCGCCGTTCGGACTCGGTGTAGGGAAAGTACACATCGGCGTCGGCGCCCGGCGAGACGATGTTGAACTTGGGATCGAACACGTCGACGCCGTTCACCACCCGGTAGAGCCCGGGCATGGTGAACGAGCCGTAGCTCTCGTACTGGCCCACCGAATCGCGTTGCCCGGCGATCTCCTGATAGGTGCTGGTGATGATGAAGTCCGCTGCATTCATGGCCACCAGGTCGGCGGTGAACTGGGCGCCGAAGTGATACTGGGCCTCGTTGTCACGCCAGTACAGATCCGAATACAGGTACTTGGTCTTCTCCAGGGCGTGGGCGATGTTGCACTGGGTGACATGCAGGCTCTGGGACAGCAGCGTGGCCACCAGGTTGCCGTCCGAATAATTGCCGATGATCAGATCCGGACGCACACCGAGCTCGGCGAGCAGCTCCTTTTCCGTATCGGCAGCAAAGCGCTCCAGATAGGGCCAGACCTCGAAGCGGGAAATCCACTGGGGCACCACTTCGCCGCTCTCGGTGCGAAACGGCACCCGCAGAATGCGGGCGTGAGTGGTGCCCAAGATGGGTTCGATGCGCTCGTCGCAGGTGGTGCCCTGGGCTTCGGGGATGAGCCGGGTCACCACCAGGATCTGCGGCTCGATGTCCAGGCCCTGCTCTGAGATGCGCCGGCGCATGTCCTTTTCCAGCGCCCGCACCTGATCGAGGATGTACACCACCTGCCCGCCGGTGTCGGGCCGGCCCAGGACATTGGACTGGCCGAAGAAACCATGGGGCGAAAGAATCACCAGGCTGAAGATCATGGGAATGCGCCCGAGAAAGCGCTCCACGTTGTTGGGGTCGGGCGCTTCGAGAATGTCAGACAGCAGGTGCAGGGTGTCGCGCATGCGCTCCACCGTGCGTCCCCAGCCCGGCTCGAATCCCAGGGTCTGCATGGAATGGCGTACCGTTTCCCATTCGGCGTCCTGGGGCTGACCGGCCAGGTACTCTTCCGCGCGCCTCAGTGCACGGCGCATGCCGGCCACATCGGTGATGCGGTCATTGAGCATGAGCTGCACACCGCCGCTCTGGTGCATGCTGAGAAAATCCAGGATGCTGCGATCGCCTCTGCCCAGGCGCTGGAACAGCTCGCTGGACAGGCGCCGGTTCAGGAACTCCACGCCGCGGCCGATGGAACGGGACTCCTGCAGCTTGGGGAATTCCCGGTTGAACGGGCCCAGATCCACTTCCAGCGTCCATTCACTGCCGCGGTCGTGGCCGTTGACCTGGCGCTCCTTGAACGCGAGGAATTCGGAGACGCTGACCTCCTGCTGTTCCATGGCTTCCACGTGGAAACGCATGAAGTGCCAGCGGGCCACGCTGGGCCGCACCGCCAGATACAGCCATGGCGCCTCGATGACCGCCTCCTGGGCGACGGAAATGACCTGTGAGAGAGTGGAGTTGCAGATGGAGCTGTCTTCCACTTCCGCGCAGAAGTTCTGGAACTCGTCCCACAGATCCGAATGCAGCAGGAACGGTCGGCCCAGGCCCTGATAGTGACGCAGCAGCAGATAGACCTCTTCGCGGTGCTCACGCAGGTAATCGGGCAATGTCTCCATCATGGTCTGTTCCTTCTTCTTCGGGGACACGGATGGTGCCCAGAAAATCGTAGTGCTCGATGCCCTCCAGGATGCCCCAGGCATACGGACCGTTGGCGAAGTAGATGCGGGGACGCCCGCGCAGGGGTTCGAGCTCGGCGCTGTAGTTGCCCACAACCACCCCGAGGGTATTGCCGTGCAACACCTCTTCGTCGTTGCCGGAAAAGCCCGCCACCAGCAGCTGCTCGGGACGCAGCCCCCATTTGACGCCCAGATAGCGCAGGGCCAGGCCTTTGGATGCACGGCAGGGGAGCAGGTCCAGAAACATGCCGCGCGACTGAATCACGTTCGCATGCAGATCCTGCAGACGCAAGTGCCGGACGATGTGCCGCACCGACGGCGCCTTCTTCTCATCCAGAAAATAGCTGATCTTGTAGCGGTGCTGCTCGCTTTTCGGCTGCAGCTTCAGCCCCGGCAGGGTGCGCAGCGCCTCGCGCAGGGCCTGGGGATTCCAGCGGTAGTCGATGTGCCGCTCCCAGGCCCGGTCGGCCACCCGCCGCTGCCCGTAGTAGATGGCGGCACCCACCGAAGTGATGATCAGATCGGGCGCGGGCACCTGCCAGTCGCGCAGCAGCTTGATGGTGCTCTCCACCGGGCGGCCGGTGGCGATGCCGAAGCCCACGCGGCCACCGCCTTCGTGCAGCCGCTGCAGCAGTCGCTGCAGCCCTTCCCGGTCTCCCAGCAGCGTGTTGTCCAGCTCGCAGACCACGATGCGGTCGACGGTGGGCAGGCGGCTTTTGGCCCGCAGCCGGCGATGCCGGTGGTTCTTGCCCCGGGTGCGACGCAGCGCCTTGAGGTACTTCTGTACATGGCTGTCCCAGGCGTAGTGGCGATGGGCACCGTTGACGCCGTTGGTGGCCCATTGACGCCAGCGGCGCCGGTCCGTGAGCACCTGTTCCAGGGCATCGCCCAGGCCGGCCGGGTCCAGGGGATCGATCAGCACGCCGTTGCGGCAGTGACCGATGATGTCCCGGGGCCCGCCGTCGGCAGTGGCTACGATGGGCAGGCCGCTGGCCGCGGCTTCGATGAGGGTGAGGCCGAAGGGTTCGGTGAGCGCCGGGTTCACGAACAGGCCGCGGCTCCAGGCGGCCAGCCGGTAAAGGTCCGGCACGTCGCTTGACTCGTGGTGCTTGGGATAGGCCACCGAGCCGTACAGATCGTAGCGGTCGATGTGCAGCAGTATGGAAGTCAGTACCGTGCGCGAACCGCGCTCCATAGTTTCGATGTCGTCCCGGTTGCCGGCCACGATCACCAGGTTGGCCAACTCGCGCAGATGGGGGTGCTCGCCGAAGGCGCGCACCAGGGTCTGGATGTTCTTGCGTTCGTCGGCCCGCGACAGGGCCAGGATCATGGGCCGTCGGGGTTGGGTGAGGAAACGCTTGAGCTGGTTCCAGATGGGCGCGCGCACCGCCTCGCCGCGCCGCGGCGGATGGAAGCGGCTGAGGTCCACCCCCGGCGGTATCACTTCCATGCGCCGCGGCTGGTAATTGTCGTACAGGCTGTACTGCTCCTCCACCTCCTGGTGGGTGCTGGTGATCACCAGCGAGGCGCTGTCCAGCGCCGTTTCCTCGGCTTCGATGCGCTGGTTGAGGTTGTACTGTTTCTCCATGGTTTCGGGCTTGACGCCCTGCTCGCGCAGGCGCTGC
>DATFML010000056.1:0-6298 GCA_035266965.1 Gammaproteobacteria bacterium | reverse complement strand
ATCGCAACGGTACCCTGAACGCCCTTTGCGAGCTTTCCGACTATGTGAGCGCCAGCGTGGCGCCGGTGGACCGTGGCGCACTGATGGAGAACCTGCTCCAGGAACTGCAGGACTCGAGCCTGGCCCGCATGCTGCGCCTGGCGGAGGGCTTCGACGAGGCCGTCGCCGAGTCCCGTCGCAATGGCGGCCACTACGGCGGAATCGGCGGATTGTTCCACCTGCTACGGGAACCCCGGGTCCAGGAAGGCCTGCGCCTGCTGGCCACGCTCCCCGGCCGCCTGCAGGACGCCGGCAGACCCGCCGGCGGCAACGGTGCGGGCCACGGCTGAGCCCCCGCACCGGGGAAGGAGTCGTCATGGAGAAATATCTGCACAAACTGCTGCGCATCTATCCGGATCGACGCTCCGCCGACGCCGCCTGCTTCACCCTGCAACGCGCCGGATTTGAGCGTGCCCAGATTGCCGAGCTGCGTCCTGGCGACGAACACCTGGACACCAAAGTGGAGCCGGAGCCCGACGAGGTGGAACGCGACATCGTGCGCGATCTGCTGGCCGGCGCCGCCCTCGGGCTGCTGGGCGGCGCCGCGTTGACGGCGGCGCTGGAGATCTACCTTCCCGATCTGTTCGCCGTCTACTGGTGGTTGGGACCGGCTGCGATCATCGTGTACGGCATCGCTGTGGGCAGCACCGTGGGCGCCCTGTTCGGATTGAATCTGCCGGAAGGCTGGCTGTCCGCCATCGCCCGGGATGATGTTGATCGCGGCACTTACGGGCTGGTCTTCCACGCCCGCAACCTTGGGGAACTGGACCGCGCCCAGGGTCTGCTGGGCAACCGCAGCGCCATTGGCGGCTGGCGGTATTGACCGGCCGCCCACGCGCGGCACCAACAGCCCTTCCCGCATCGGCACAGGCCACAACGGCCGCGCAGTGCCAGACCGCGGCCCGCGCACTCCCGTGCACGCCCTGCCTGCGGTCAATGCACACACGGAACTGCATGGGACGTTACAAGGGCGGGGCCGGTTCCGGACAGCCCCGCCCGCGGATCAGCCCTGGCGGATCAGCCCTGGGGGCTCGATTGCGGCAACGGCTGGGTCGCGGTCAGCGACAGCACCGTGCGACGATCCGGGGCCAGGCATTTGATCAGCTTGCCCGTAACCTTGCTGCCGCCGCAGAGCTTGACCGGATCCTTCGGACCCATGGACTTGATGTGGATCACACCCGGCCTCACCCCCAACGCGAGCAGGTCCCTGCGAATCGCTTCGGCGCGACGCTTGCCCAGTTTCATGTTGTAGGCGACGGTTCCGATGCGATCGGTATAGCCTGTCACATCCACGGACGCGATTTTCTTCATGTCCCGGGCCCGGTGTACCAGGTGCTTCAGATCCTGGCGGGCCTGGAAGTTCACATGAGCCTTGTTGAACGCGAAATAGGTGACGTGGTGCAGGGTCACGCGCCCGAAGCTTTTTGGCACGGGCGGTGTGCGCGGAGCAGGCGTGCCGGCGGCCGGATGGATCTTCTGCAACCGCCGGGCCACCAGCGCCGGATTGCACTGCGCGTTGGCGCTGTCGGGCGTCCATTCACCCGTGCGCCAGCAGCTGCCCTCCTGGTCCGTGACCACTTGACCGTTGCCGGACGTCAGGTAACCCGCCGTACCCGCCATTGCCTGGGCCGCCGGGACTGCCAACAGCACCGCCCCCAGGGTCAGCGCCCGGTGCAGCGCCCTGGATGGGTAACGTTCCTTGGTCATAACACCTCCATTGTCGTGCTTTGGTCGGATCGCTTGCCGTGCGCCCGTTCCAGCCTTTCATCCCTGCTTCGCTAGCAGTATCGGTGCCAAGCCATAAGCCTCTGACTTGGCGAACTATTGAGTGTGACGAACCAGGACCCGGACGGTCCAAAGGCACCGCCTTTGGTGGATTTGCCGCAGCGGCCCCGGGGACGCCCCACCGCAAACCCGCGGGTGTACGGCGCCGCCGCGCTGCAATACCATGCCTGCAGACGATCGCACCGACTCAGCCCACGCCGCCCGGACCAAGCCATGTACGAACATGAATTTCCTCTGGACCCCGATGTGCTGCACCTGAACCACGCGGCTGTGGGCCCCTGGCCCCGTCGCGCGGTGGAGGCGGTAACCGCCTTCGCCCGCGAGAACATGCACCAGGGCTCGGTGGCCTACGAACGCTGGCTGCAAGCCGAAAACGAGCTGCGGGCCCAGCTCTGCACTTTGATCAATGCCCGCTCCAGCGACGAGATCGCGCTGCTGAAAAGCACCTCTGAAGCGCTGTCGGTGGTGGCCCACGGGCTTGACTGGCAGGACGGCGACAACGTGGTCATCAGCGACCAGGAATTCCCGTCCAATCGCATTGTGTGGGAATCCCTGCAGCCGCAAGGGGTCGCTGTCCACGTCGCGCGACTGGACGCGTTCGAAACTCCGGAGGAAGCCCTGTTCGCGAGCGTGGACGAACGCACCCGCCTGATCTCCATCAGCTCGGTACAGTACGGCACCGGCCTGCGACTGGACCTGGAGCAGATCGGCCGGTTCTGCCATCAGCACGGCCTGCTGTTCTGCGTCGACGGCATCCAGAGCATTGGCGCGCTGCCCATGGACGTTCAGAAAATTCACGCGGATTTCGTGATGGCCGACGGCCATAAATGGATGTTGGGGCCGGAGGGACTGGCCCTGTTCTACTGTCGCGACAGTGTGCGCGACCGGCTGCAGCTGCATCAGTACGGGTGGCATATGGTCGAGCACTGCGGCGACTTCGACCGCCAGGATTGGCAGATCGCCCGCAGCGCACGGCGTTTCGAATGCGGCAGCCCCAACATGCTGGGCATCCATGCCCTGCGGGCAAGTCTGAGCCTGGTCGGCGAAATCGGCATGGAACGGATCTCCCGCGAACTGCTGGAACGCACGACCTTCCTGTCGGACTATTTCACCGACAACGACGCCCGCTTCGAACTGCTGTCGCCCCGGGACCCGGCCCGCCGCGCCGGCATCGTGACCTTCCGGCCCCGCATCCAGTCGGTGCCCGAAGTGCACAGCAGGCTGCGCGAGCACGGCGTACTTTGCGCCCTGCGCGGCGGGGGCGTGCGCTTCTCGCCCCACTTCTACACCCCCCAGTCGCGTCTGGAGCAGGCCATGGCGCTGCTCGAGGATTGAATTGCCGACTGTTGCCCGTCCCTAGGGCACGGTCGCCTTGAACGGCGCCGCGGCCCGCGCATTCCCCCCCTGTACGGGCTATATTTCTGCCAGGGACCCTCCGCACAGGTCGATGACGGCGCGACGCAGCCTATTCGCGACGGCGGTGCCGACACCCTGTGCCCCCCGTCTGCAAGACCCGGCAAGGAGCGAGGGATCGCGGTTCGCACCGGACCCGGGCTTGACCATGTCACCCGAAACCACCACCCCGTGCGGTATACAGTGCCCGACAGCGAGAAAAACCACGACGTCATCGACCCGCAGGCAGCCGGCACACTGCCGGGGCTGTTTCGCGAACGGGCACGTCGCTCGCCCGATCGCAGCGCCTATCGCCACTATGAGACCGGCAACGGCTGGTGCGACACCACATGGGGCGCAATGGCCCGTGAAGTGGCCCGCTGGCAGAGCGCGCTGCTGACCGAGCATCTGCAACCCGGCGAACGCGTGGCGCTGATGCTGCGCAACTGCCGGGAATGGGTCCTGTTCGAGCAGGCTGCCCTTGGTCTGGGATTGGTGGTCGTTCCCCTGTACACCGAAGACCGCCCGGAGAACGCCATCTACATCCTTCAGAATGCCGGCGTACGCCTGCTGCTGATCGGTGGCGACGAGCATTGGCAGCGTCTGCAACCCCAGCAGGATCAGCTGGGATTTCTGATCCGCATACTGACCCTGACGCCGCTGCAGTCCCCGGTCAACGATCAGCGCGTGCGAACCGTACAGCAATGGCTCCCGGACACCAACGGCGACTCCGTCGCCCGTGAATCGGCACCCGACCAACTCGCCACCATCGTCTATACGTCCGGAACCCTGGGACGCCCCAAGGGCGTCATGCTCAGTCATGCCAATATTCTGTGGAACGCCTACGCAAGTGAACGGGCAGTGTCCGTCTGCCCGCAGGATCTGTTTCTGTCGTTCCTGCCCCTGTCCCACACCTTCGAACGCACGGTGGGCTACTACCTGCCCATGATGGCGGGCGCAACCGTCGCTTATAACCGGGCTGTCGCCCTGCTGGCCGAGGACCTCAAGACACTGGCGCCCACCGTGCTGGTTTCGGTGCCGCGGGTGTACGAACGCGTCTACAACCGGCTCCACCAGCATCTGGAACGCGGTTCTCCCGTGGCCCGGCAACTCTTTCGGTTGACCACCGCAGTCGGGTGGCGGCGCTTTCAGACCGCGCAGGGACGTGCACGCTGGAGTCCGGCATTGCTTGCCTGGCCGGCGTTGCGGCGCCTGGTGGCGGCCCGCATTCTGAACCGGCTGGGCGGTCGGCTGCGTGTCGCGGTGTGCGGGGGCGCACCGCTTCCGCCGCCCGTGGGGCGTCTGTTCATCAGTCTGGGACTGCCCCTGCTGCAGGGCTACGGGCTCACCGAGTCCAGTCCGGTCCTCACCGCCAACCGCGTAGCCGACAATGAACCTTCCAGCGTGGGCCGCCCGTTGGCCGACGTGCAGGTCCGCATCGGTGCCGACGACGAACTGCTGGTCAAGAGCCCGGGCGTCATGCTCGGGTACTGGAACGACCCCGACGCGACGACGGCCGCCATCGACGCCGAGGGATGGCTGCGCACCGGCGACAAGGCCCGCATGGAAGACGGGCGCATCTACATCACCGGACGCATCAAGGACATCATCGTGCTGGCCAACGGTGAAAAGGTATCGCCGGCCGACATGGAAATGGCCATTGGCATGGACCCGCTCATCGAGCAGATCATGATCGTCGGCGAGGCGAAGCCGTTCCTCGGCGCGCTGGTGGTGCTCAATCCTGACCAGTGGCCGGACCTGGCCCGTTCCCTGGACCTCGATCCCGACGATCCTGGCGCTTTGTCCTCCGGGGCGCTGCATCGCGTGGTGCTGACCCGCCTCGCGCAGCGACTCAGGCCGTTCCCCGGCTATGCCCAGATACGGCGCGTCGCCTGCTTTCTGGAACCATGGACCATTGACGAGGGCCTGATGACACCGACTCTGAAGTTGCGCAGGGCCCAGGTGGTGCAGGCCCATCGGGATATCGTGGACTGGTTGTACGCCGGCTACTGAAGGCTCCGTATGACAACGCCCTCCTCCGCCAACGACCCGCCAGCCCGCGTTGCGCGTGATGGCCATGCCATCGGACACCAACGCGTTCGGCGATGTGTTCGGCGGCTGGATCATGGGACAGGTGGACATTGGCGGCAGCAGCGCCGCCTGTCGCCGTCCCGGGGGGGGTGGGTGGCAACCGTTGCCGTCAACTCCTCCGGATTCCATCAGCCCGTGCCGGTGGGCGATCTGGTCAGCTGTTATGCGCAGGTCGTACGGGTCGGACAAACGTCGTTTACGGTGCACGTGCAGGTGTATACGGAACGCGATGTGGACGGACTCCGGTGCCCGAAGATCACCGAAGCCAATTTGAACCATGTCGCCGTGGGACCGGCTCGCCGGCCGCGGCCTGTCGAGCGGCGCTGACCCATTCAAGCGCTCCGCCGTCAAGCCGATAAGCTTCTACAGCCGATTTCCCAAACGAAGTTGCACCGAGGAGACGCCCCCCATGGCTGACGATGCCAAGGTGTTCATCGTGATGACTCACGGTCCCGGCGAGCCGCAGCGCTGCGCGACGCCCTTCTACATGGCCAACGTGGCGGCGGTAATGGAAAACGCCGCGAAGGTGGTCTTCCAGATCGACGGCGTGCTGCTCATGAGCAAAGGCGTGGCCGAATCCCTGTCGGCCTTCGAGGGCGGAAAACCGATCATCGACTTCATCCGCGAAGCAAAGGATGCGGGGGTCGAGTTCTACTGCTGCTCGGCGGCCCTGGAGCGCTACGATATGACCGAGGCGGATCTGATCGATGAATGCAACGGGGTGGTGGGGGCGGCCTGGATGCTGAACGAATCCCTGGAGGCCGACCTGGTGCTCAGCTACTAGGGCCTGTTAACACGATAGGGATCATCGCTGTTGTGGCTGAGAAGCCGCCAGTCAAGGCGCGAGGAACGAGGTTTGGTCATTCCAAATGAGTGACGAGCAACGCCGAGTGGTGGATTCTCAGCCCCAACCCGAAGGGCCGGGCCCCATTTTCCGTCCTGCGGCGTTGTCGCTCGCTCATGTAGCCGGGCTACACCGCACTCGCTCCGC
>DATFML010000055.1:0-2272 GCA_035266965.1 Gammaproteobacteria bacterium | reverse complement strand
CGCCGCGGTCAGTTTGATCTTGATGGGGGTATTGCCTTTCGCGGCCAGCGCCGATGGATGGGCGACGTACCAGCCGAGGCCCGCCACCAGCAGCAGTTCCACGCACAGACCGGCCAGAAAGGCCCGCGCAAGACGCCGACCATCGCCTTCCAACCCCGCCACACCCTGAGCAGCGGTCACGTCAGGGCGCTTCCCGGGCAGCGATGCCGAGGTCGGTCACTCCGGCGTGACGACAGGCATCCATCACGTCCATCAGGTGCTGAAGGGATACGCTCTTCGCACCGGCGATGGTGACGTCCGTGTGGCTCGGATCATGGGCGGCGAGCTGCGCGGTGAGCGCGGCCAGGGTAATGGGCTTGCCGTGAACCAGCACAGTCCCGTCGGACTTCAGGGTCACCGTCAGCTTGGGATGGGGCAGCTGGGTGGCGGTGCTGCTCTGCGGCAGCTGGGTGGCCATGCCGGCATCGGGAATCATGCGCAGCGTGATCATGATGAAGAACACCAGCAGGAAGAACATGATGTCGATCATCGGAATGATTTCGATGCGCGCTTTGGGGGTGTTGAAGTAGCGCATGGAGCCGCCTCAGGCCTGACGCCGCGTGGGGTTCTCGCGGAACGGAACGGTGTTGCTGCTCTCGGCACCGTCCAGACGGTTGATGAGCATGAACTTCACCGTTTCCAGCTGGTGCACGATGCGTCGCACCCGGTTGTTGAGGCCGTTGAAACAGACCAGTCCGATGATGGCGATGAACAGGCCCGACGCGGTGGCGATCAACGCTTCGCCCACGCCGCCCGTGACCTTGGTGGGTGCCGCCCCCGGGTTGGACAGCACGTGAAAGGCGTTGAACATGCCGATGATGGTGCCCAGCAGACCCAGCAACGGCGCCAGGGTGATGATGGTGTCCAGCATCCACAGGTGCTTGTCCACCCGCGGCACCTGCCAGAGGATGGCCTCCTCCAGCAGATCGGAAAGGCGCGTATGGTCCTGCACGTTCGGGTGCAGCAGAGGCACCTGCAGCACGCCCGCCTGGGGCAGGGTGCCGGCCCGTTCCACCAGTTCGGCCAGGGCGGTATGGTCGATGTGGCTGAGCCCGGCAACCCGGTCCGCCACCTCGGTGCCGCTGCGGATCAGGCGATTGAGGTACCAGGCCCGTTCCATGATGACGGTCAGGGCCACCAGCAGCAGCACCGCCATCACATAGAGAATGCCGCCGGAGGCGGCGGCGATATGGGCAATGTGGTCAATGTTCATGTCGACTGCTCCTTGTGGACGTCACGTGGAGGACATGGAGCTTCGCAGCCCCCGGCGGCGGAAGGGTTGGGCACGCCGCGCGCGCCTACCCCTGCCGCCGCCCCTGACCCGTACCGAGACCGACCCGCCATGGGGGAAGCGGGCCAGGCCGGTCGCAACGACTCCCTGTGCGACTGACCCTGCGGCAGAACGGTACGGGCGCTTCTTGCACGGATCCCGGAGGCGGTCAAAGGCGAACCGATCGGGCGCGACGGCGGGACATCGGCAGGTTGTCCGGCATGCCGGTGTCGTGCGGCGGTGGCCGGGCTGACGGTACTGCTGTGTCTCATCGTCACGCTGCGATCAGTCGCTTTACAGCGCCTCCTAGATGTGGGCGGACAGTGTCAGGAAGTAGCTCCGGCTCGGCAGCGTCCAGTACAGGTCACCGCCGCCCGCGTAGGCGTAGATGCCTCGCTTGTTGAACAGGTTGTGCACCTGCAGACTGACCCGCGCCTGCTGCAGCCACGCGGCGGGGCTGCGCAGCGTGTAGCCCACTGAGAAGTCCGCGGTGTTGTAGCTGCTGAGCGGGTGCGTCTGGCCGGAATCCCCATAGCTGCTGCCGATGTACTTGTCGATCAGCGAGCCGTAGACGCCGTGACGGTTGTAGATCACGCCGGCCGCTCCGGTGCTCTTGGGCGCGTTGGCGATCCACTGCCCGGAGTCCTTTTCCTTGGCGCTGTTGATGCTGCCGTTTCCGTACACGCTCCAGCCGTTGCCTACGTAGTAGGTGGCTTCCGCCTCGAAGCCCTTGTAGACCACGCCCCCCTGGTTGTAGAACTGCACGTCGGTGGGGGACAGCTTGCGCTTGCCGATCTTGTTGCTGAAGTCGATGTAATACACGTCGGCGCCCAGACTCAGACGGTGGGTCTGCCAGGCGGTACCGATCTGATAGTTCCACGTGGTCTGGGGGCTGACGCTGCTGGCACCCGGATTGGCGGTGTAGAACAGATTGAGGTTGGGGGCCAGATAGCCCTTGGCGGC
>DATFML010000054.1:0-2137 GCA_035266965.1 Gammaproteobacteria bacterium | reverse complement strand
CGGAAACGCGATGAACGGCAGCACGCACCAGAAGATCCGCCAGCGCAGCGAGATGGTCGAGTGCACGAAGATGAACCCGATCAGCCAGAACACGGGCAGCAGGCCCATCATGTGGATATGCGCCATGCCGATCAGGGTGTTGGTGCTCATGCCCGGACCGTAGTAGCCGTCGGCGATGTCATGCGGCGTGATGAGCAGCCCGGTGGTGCCCATGTGGCTGACGACCATATAGCTCAGGGCCATCAGGATCCCCAGCCCGGCGAAGAGCAGGGTAGCGGTATTGAGCGCCTTGAACTCGGGGCGCAGGTTCGGTAGCCGATTCACGATTGTTGCTCCTTGGGACTATCCGTGGTTGTGCGGTCCGGCGTTGCCGTGGCAGCCGCGGTGGATGCTGGAGAAGTAGGCAGCGATGTCTTTGATCTGCTGCTCGGAGAGCCCCGATGCCATGCTGTGCATGGTCGCGTTCTTGCGTTCCCCGTTCTTGAACCTGTTGAGTTGTGTGACGAGGTACTGGTAGTTCTGCCCGGTGAGGTTGGGGTAGCTGCTGTTGACCGCGTGCCCCTTGTTTCCGTGGCAGGCGGCGCACATGGGGGAAATGGCCTTGCCCTTGGCGGCGCTCGGTTTCGCCAGTGCCGGGGTGGCACTCAGTGCTGCCAGCAGGGGCAGCAGCACCCACGGGGTGCAGCGGTGGATCCAGTGCCGGCCTTTGCTGCGGCCGGTTTGAATGCGAGAGTGATGGGTGAACATTGGGCGGTTCCGATAGCTGGGCGAGAGTGGCGACGGTCCGGGTACGGCGCGACCGGCCCCGGGGTCACTGGATGCTGCGGCTGAACGTGGCGATCTCGTGCCCGCCCTTCGCGGGATTGGCGATGCCGAGCCGGACCGTGTAGCTCCCGGGGGGCATCGGGACCAGCGTCTCGTAGGTCACGTGCCCATTGATCCGCACCGGATACATCGCCTGCCGCGTTCCCTGCCAGCTGTGGCTGGGGCGTACCGTCGCGGTCAGCTGGAGGTGGTGTAGCTGCCGGCCGTCCCGCCGGGTATACACGGCGGCGCTGAGGACCTCACCGGAGCCGCTCTGGACCGCAACGCTGCTGGAAATCGGCGCGGAATCGTGGCGACGTGCATAGCCGCGGTCGAGCGCCCGGAGCGCTGCGGTCCCGGCAAGCTGGTTCACCGGCATGATGCCCAGCGTTACCCGGTAGTGCGGGGTGTGCACCACTCCCGGGTCTGGCCCCGGGGCGGCGGTCGCGGCGGCGGGAAGGCACAGCAGCACGCCGATGGTCAACAGGGAAGTCCGGACATGGAGTGGAAGTCTGTGGCATAACGGATCCATTAGTAGACTCCTAGGTAGACAGTATAAGACTATATCCAGAAAGTGAACAGGACGAGGAACAGAAATCTCATAGCCTGACACCCACTCTTTCCTCGTACGACTGCATTTATCCGCCAAAAAATCCTTACAATACGCCTTTTTCAAGGCAATCCGGGTGACAGGCATCCTCGCGGCTCAGGAAGCCTGAGGCATAAGGAGGTGTCTACGGAAAGAGTGTATTAAGTCTATTATTTGGTCGATTGATCTGGATCAAGAATAGCGATCGTTGACAAATAAACAAGAACTTAGAGTCGGCTATTTTGGACGAAGTCTACTGTTGTATCACGAGTCTCGCATCCGTCTCCCGCCAGCGGGCCCAGATCACGGATCGAGTCCGGCCAGGCCGTATCGTCGTCGCGCCACTCAGGCAGAGCGAGGCCCAGGGACAGCGCGTCCCGCCGAAAGCGCAACCACGCTTGACTCGGGGAGGCAGCGGGGGATGGGCACGGGGGAGGTGCGGTGGGTATGTGGCGCGCGAGGCAGGGCGGGGAGGACACCATCCGGGGCCTGGAGGTGAACAACAGGTCGATCTTGCCTGCAACACGCCCGACGGAGCGGGCGGCAACTACAACCACACGGTCATGCGGTACGCTGCTGTTCGCCTTCCGATCCCCTGCATCCTCCCGCCAAGGAATCCCCTTGCGGCATCCCCACCGGGGCGCCGCTCCTCACGTGCACCATGGGGAGTCCGGCGAAGGGCGGGGATCTGGACAAATGCGAACAGCAGGACCGGGCACGAGCGCAGCGACGCGCCGGCGGAAC
>DATFML010000053.1:0-4698 GCA_035266965.1 Gammaproteobacteria bacterium | reverse complement strand
ACTCGGTGGTGTACGGCGCCGGAACGGGCGTCCGGCAACATGCGCTATTTTAGCGCCTTGAAGTGCACCACGGAGTCGATGACCAGATTGTTCTCGAAATAGACGGTGTACCTGGGGTACACCCAGCGGGTGATGGGGGGCTTGCCCACCGGCGCGAACTTCTTCTCCGGGGGGCCGAACTTCTTCGCCACTTCCTGCATGGTCATGGCATTGGTGGGCCGGAGCAGGCCGGAGGGCGTGTTGGGGGGCGCCTCCTTGACCGCCTTGCCCAAGGATAATACGTCCGCGTGAGCCAGGGTTGTGCTTGCCAGAGCGACCAGCGCGGCGAGCAGGAGCGGACGGGTGACGGCCATGACGGAGTCCTCGGGTCTTCTGCCGGGCGATTCCCGGCGCTGTTGTTGGGAAACTCTATAGCAATCGGCTGGAAGGCGGCAAATCTGAATACCCCAATCTGTGATGGACTTCACCGGAGTGGGCTGGTTTAATGCCGGCCCCGACCGCCAACGTGAATGCAATGCCCATGGAGTTCTCTTCACTCTTGTTAGAGGGCGTGCTGCTGCGCCGCTATAAACGGTTTCTCGCTGACGTGCGGCTCGATACGGACGAGACGGTAACCGCTCACTGTCCCAACACCGGTTCCATGCTGGGCTGCAAAGAGCCCGGGAGTCGGGTGTGGCTGCGCGACACCGGCAGCACCACCCGGAAATATCCCCTTTCCTGGGAGTTGGTGGAAGTGGGCGGCAACGCCCTGGTGGGCATCAACACGGGGCGCAGCAACCAACTGGTGCGGGAAGCCATCGAGTCCGGGACGGTGGTCGAGCTGCAGGGTTACCGGCGCACCCGTGCGGAGGTCCGCTACGGCGAGGAGAACAGCCGCATCGATCTGTTGCTGGAGGACGGCGACCGGCGCTGCTACGTGGAGGTCAAGAACGTGACGGCGGCGGTGGACGAAGGTGTGGCGCTGTTCCCCGATGCGGTCAGTGTGCGTGCCAGCAAACACCTGCGGGAGCTGGCGGCCATGGCCCGGCAGGGGCACCGGGCGGTGATCTTCTACTGCGTGCAGCGCCAGGACGTGACCGAGGTGCGGCCCGCCGACGCCATCGACCCCGACTATGGCCGCGCCCTGCGGGAAGCGATGGCGCAGGGGGTCGAGGCCCTTGCCTACGACGCGGATATCAGCCCTCGCGGAATCGCTCTCAAGCGGCCACTGGCGGTCGTTGTCCCGTAAGTCCCCCCGTTGAGTTCGCGTCCCCGTTGTCTATGCTGACAAGGGGGACGGTGTCTTGCCCCACCCCATGCGCTCGCCAGTGCCCGATTTGACGGCCCGCGCTTGCCGGTCGTTTCCCGCCGCCGGGGCGGGCGCTGGGAAGTCTTCTGTGATCCATAGGGCCTGTTAACACTATAGGGATCATCGCTGTTGTGGCTGAGAAGCCGCCAATCAAGGCGCGAGGAGCGAGGTTTGGTCATTCCAAATGAGTGACGAGCAACGCCGAGTGGTGGATTCTCAGCCACAACCCGAAAGGCCGGGCCCCATTTTCCGTCCTGCGGCGTTGTCGCTCGCTCATGTAGCCGGGCTACACCGCACTCGCTGCGCCTTGCAGGACGAAAAATGGGGCTCCGGCAGCGGCGACCCCTATAGTGTTAACAGGCCCTAAGGAGGGGGTATGGATTCCAGCATCAGCGAGGGTGCGAGCCTGCTGACCGATCAGGACGTCTATCTGTTCCGGGAGGGCAGCCATTTCCGTCTGTACGACAAGCTCGGCGCCCATCCGCTGAAACGGGGCGGCGTCGAAGGCGTGCTGTTCGGCGTCTGGGCGCCCAATGCGCGCCAGGTGTCGGTGCTGGGAGAGTTCAACGGCTGGCAGCCCGAACGCCATCCGTTGCGGCGCCGCCGGGACGCCACCGGGATCTGGGAAGGTTTCGTGCCGGACATCGGCCCCGGGACGGCCTACAAGTATCGCATCGTGGGCCCCCAGGGGTACCAGGCGGACAAGGGTGATCCGTTCGCCCGTTACTGGGAGACGCCGCCCCAAACCGCATCCATCGTGTGGGACCTGGACTACGAGTGGGGCGACGAGCAGTGGATGGCGGGACGCGCCGACGCCAACGCCCTGGATCGGCCATGGTCCATCTACGAAGTCCACGCCGGCTCGTGGCGTCGGCCGGAAGGGGACGGCAGCGGGCTGCTGAACTGGCGTGAGCTGGCCGAGCAATTGGCCGATTACGTTCATCACATGGGCTACACCCACGTGGAGCTGCTGCCGGTCATGGAGCATCCCTTCTACGGCTCCTGGGGTTACCAGAGCACCGGCCTGTTCGCGCCCACCGCCCGCTACGGCTCGCCCCAGGACTTCATGTACCTGATCGATTATCTGCACCAGCGCGGCATCGGGGTCATTCTCGACTGGGTGCCGTCCCATTTTCCGGACGATGTCCACGGCCTGGTGTACTTCGACGGCACGTATCTGTTCGAGCACGCCGACCCCAAGCGCGGCTTCCAGCCCGACTGGCACAGCTACATCTACAACTACGGGCGCTATGAAGTACGGGCCTTCCTGATAAGCAGCGCGCTGTTCTGGTTGGACAAGTACCACGTCGACGGTCTGCGGGTGGATGCTGTGGCATCCATGCTGTACCTGGATTACGGGCGCAAGGAAGGCGAGTGGATTCCCAACCAGCATGGCGGCCGGGAGAATCTGGAAGCGGTGAGCTTTCTGCGCACCCTGAACGAGGCCGTCTACCGGGACTTCCCCGAGACCCAGACCATCGCCGAGGAGTCCACCGCCTGGCCCATGGTTTCGCGCCCCAATTACATGGGTGGGTTGGGCTTCGGCATGAAGTGGAACATGGGCTGGATGCACGACACGTTGGGCTATATGGCCCAGGATCCGGTCTATCGGAAGTATCATCAGGACCAGCTCACATTCAGCATCTGGTACGCCTTCTCGGAGAATTTCGTGCTCCCCCTGTCCCATGACGAAGTGGTGTACGGCAAAGGCTCGCTGCTCGGCAGGATGCCCGGCGACGAGTGGCAGAAGTTCGCCAATCTGCGACTGCTGTTCGGTTACATGTATGCGCACCCGGGCAAGAAGCTGACCTTCATGGGCGGCGAATTCGGCCAGCGCAACGAGTGGAATCACGAGGCGCCGCTGGATTGGGATCTGTTGGAGCTGGACGCTCATCAGGGCCTTCAGCGCTGGGTGCGCGACCTCAATCACCTGTACCGGCAGGAACCGACCCTGCACCAGCGCGATTTCGACCAGAGTGGTTTCCGGTGGGTTGACACCTGCAACTGGGAACAGAGCGTGCTGAGTTTTCTGCGCTGCGGATCGGTCGCCGGTGAGTGGATGCTGGTGGTGTGCAACTTCACCCCCGTGGTGCGCCACAACTACGTGGTGGGCGTGCCTGCGGGCGGCTGGTGGGCGGAGTCGCTCAACAGCGATGCGAGCGGGTACGGAGGCAGCGGGGTGGGGAACCTCGGCGGTGTGGAGGCGGCGCCGGTGGGTGCGCAGGGTTTCTATCACTCGCTGGTGGTGGAGTTACCCCCCCTGGCGATGATGTTTTTCAAGCGGGCCGCTGACGGGGGTCGGTCGTGACCGGGATGGATGGTGACGGACGCCGCCGGGTGGTGATCGAAGCGCTGTCGCCGCAGGTGGACGGGGGCCGCTTTCCCATCAAGCGGGTCGACGGCGAGGCGGTCACCGTGGAGGTGGATGTTTTCGCAGACGGTCACGACGCGGTCAACTGCCGTCTGCTGTACCGTCACGAGTCGGACGAGCAGTGGCGGGAGGCCGCCATGACGCTGCTCGGCAACGACCGCTGGCGGGGGCGGTTCGCGGTGACGGCCCTGGGCCGCTATCAATACACGGTCTGCGCCTGGGTGGACCATTTCCTGTCCTGGTCCCATGACCTCAAACGTCGTGTGGAGGCCGGCGACATCGCCGTCGCCCATCGCGTCGGGGCACAGTTGCTGAGCGATGCCGCAAAGCGCGCCGACGGGGCCGATGCCGAGCAACTCTGGGAATGGAGCGAGCTGCTGCTCGGTGATGCGCCCATGGACGCCAAGCAGCGGGTGGCTCTCAGCGAGCCGCTCGGCCGCCTCATGGACCGCTATGCGGATACCCGCCTGGCGACCATTCATGACCCGCCGCTCGAGGTCGTGGTGGATCGGTCGCTGGCCCGCTTCGGCGCCTGGTACGAGCTGTTCCCACGCTCCTGCGCCGACCGATCCGGACGCCATGGCACGTTCGACGATTGTGAGGCGGCGCTGGCAGGGGTGGCCGCCATGGGTTTCGATATCCTCTACCTGCCGCCCATACACCCGATCGGCTACACCAAACGCAAGGGGCCGAACAATGCCTTGATCGCCGATGCCGACGCCCCGGGCAGCCCCTGGGCCATCGGGGCGGAGGCCGGCGGTCACAAGGCGGTGCATCCCTCTCTGGGAACCCTGGAGGATTTCCGGCGGCTGGTGCAGACCGCCCGCGGGCTCGGGCTGGAGGTGGCACTGGACATCGCTTTCCAGTGTTCGCCGGATCATCCCTATGTGAAAGACCATCCCCAGTGGTTCCGGCACCGTCCGGACGGCAGCGTACAGTACGCGGAGAATCCGCCCAAGAAATACGAGGACATCTATCCGTTCGACTTTGAAACGGACGATTGGCAGGCGCTGTGGGAGGAGCTCAAGAGCGTGTTTCT
>DATFML010000052.1:0-13369 GCA_035266965.1 Gammaproteobacteria bacterium | reverse complement strand
GTAAACGAATACCTGGATGTGCTGGCGGCGCGCGACTACAACCAGCTGATGCGGCGGCTCAAACTGACCGAAGCGGAACTGCAGCAGGTCATCGTTCTCATCCAGTCGCTCAATCCCCGCCCCGGTTCGCAGATCGCCCCCAGCACCGCCCAATACGTGATCCCGGACGTGATCGTGAGCAAACGCAACGGCACCTGGCGGGTGGAGCTGAACCCGGAAGCCGCACCACGGGTTCGGATCAACACCAAGTACGCCGACCTGATCCGGCGGGCCGACAGCAGCGACGACAACACCTACCTGAAGAATCACCTGCAGGAGGCCCGATGGTTTCTCAAGAGCCTGCAGAGCCGCAACGAGACGCTGCTGAAGGTGGCCACCTGCATCGTGGAGCAGCAGCGCGGCTTTCTTGAGTACGGCGACGAGGCCATGAAGCCGCTGGTGCTGCGGGACGTAGCCGAATCGGTGGGCATGCACGAGTCGACCATCTCGCGGGTGACGACCCAGAAGTACATGTACACTCCGCGCGGTATTTACGAATTCAAGTATTTCTTCTCCAGCCATGTCGGCACCGCCGACGGCGGCGAATGCTCCGCCACCGCGATCCGCGCCATGATCAAGAAGCTGGTCGCCTCCGAAACACCCGCCAAGCCTCTGAGCGACAGTAAAATCGCTCAATTGCTGGCCGATGAAGGCATCAAGGTGGCGCGCCGGACCATTGCCAAGTATCGCGAAGCCATGGCGATTCCACCGTCCAACGAACGCAAGCGCCTGGCCTGACACCGCCGGCAGCGCGGCGTGGGCCGAAGATCGCCCGCGCCCCCCTACCGTCGGGAATCTAGGAATCTACGGGCGCTTTCCCTTATCATCCGCAAATCCCCCATGGATAACGGCTAATTCGAGGGGCAGACAAGAGGAACTTCATCATGCAACTGACTGTCACGGGACATCATGTCGAAATCACTTCCGCGTTGCGGGACTACGTGACCGGCAAAATGGAGCGCGTGGAACGCCATTTCGACAACGTCACGGACATTCACGTGGTCCTGGGCGTGGAGAAGCTGCGGCATCAGGCTCAAGCCACGGTCCATACCGGCGGCGGCAACCTGCATGCCGAAGCCACCGAGGAAGACATGTACGCGGCCATCGACTCGCTGGTGGACAAGTTGGACCGGCAGGTCAAGAAGCACAAAGAGAAGACGACGGACCATCACCGCAGCGAAGGTTCTCTGAAGAACCAGTCGGTGTAATGCAACAGCAGTGCGCCCGGGCCGGAGCCCGGGCGCCCGGTAGCACATCATGCGCATCTTCGATCTGATTGCTCCAAACAGGATCGCTTGTTGCCTGCGAAGCACGAGCAAGAAACGCGTGCTCGAACAGATCAGCGGTCTGCTCGCCGAGAGCGCGCCCGGCCTCACGGAAATCGGCATATTCGACAGCCTCGTGAACCGGGAGCGGTTGGGCAGCACCGGCCTGGGGCACGGCGTGGCTATCCCGCACGGGCGCATGGCCGGACTGGATCGACCCATCGGCGCCTTCATACGCCTCGCCCACGGCGTGGACTTCGACGCACCCGACAATCAGCCCGTGGATCTGATTTTCGCCCTGCTGGTGCCCGAGGAGTCCACCGACGCGCACCTGCAGTTGCTGGCGCAGCTCGCCGAAATGTTCAGCGACCTCGCACTGTGTTCGCGGCTGCGCCAAACCACCAACGACGACGAGCTCTTCGCGCTGATCGAACACTGGAAATCCCAGCGCGAACTGGCATGAGCGTCAGCATCACCGTCAACGAGCTGTACGAAGCCCTGCAGGCGAAACTGGAGCTGGTGTGGGCCGCCGGCAAGCTCGGGGCGCAGCGTATCATCGAAGCCAGCGAGGACGAGGACCCGACCATATCGCTGGTCGGCCACCTGAACTTCATCCACCCTCACCGCGTGCAGGTGCTCGGCAAAACGGAGCTGGACTACCTGCAGAGCCTGCGCAAGAACTCGCGCAAGGACGCCATTACCCAACTGTTCTCGGGCAAGTCCGACGGCGTGGTGATCTCCGGCGGCCACCCGGTGCCGGACGACGTCCGACAGCGCGCGGAGGCGACTGGAACCCCCGTCTTCGCTTCCCGGCTGAACAGCTCCGAGCTGGTCAACAACCTGCAGTACTACCTGACCAACCGCTTCGCCGAAACCGTAACCCTGCATGGGGTGTTCATGGAAGTCATGGGCATCGGCGTGCTGCTTACCGGCGACGCCAGCGTCGGCAAGAGCGAGCTGGCGCTGGAACTGGTCAGCCGCGGCCATCGCCTGATCGCCGACGACGCCCCGGAATTCGCGCGCATCGCGCCGGATATACTGAGCGGCACCTGCCCGGAGGTACTGCGGGACTTCCTGGAGGTGCGCGGGCTGGGCGTACTCAACATCCGGGCCATGTTCGGCGACAGCGCCATCAAGCACAACAAGTACCTGCGGCTGGTCATCCGCATTCAGAACATGAGCGACGAACAGCTCAATCTCATTGACCGACTCAGGGGCAGCGCGCGCACCCGCACGGTGCTCGGCGTGGATATTCCGGAGGTCACCCTGCCGGTCGCGCCCGGCCGCAATCTGGCCGTGCTGGTGGAGGCTGCCGCCCGCAATCATATCCTGCGCCTGAAGGGCTACGACGCAAGTCGCGTCTTCATCGAACGTCAACAGCGGCATATCGAGCAGAGCACGCCATGAAACTGGTCATTGTCAGCGGCCTGTCAGGCTCCGGCAAGAGTGTCGCCCTGCACACCCTCGAAGACATCGACTACTACTGCATCGACAACCTGCCGGTGAGCCTTCTGGAAGCCTTCGCCACCCAGCTGGCCGAGGCGACCGACCCTCGCCAGGAGCTGGCCGCCGCGGGCATCGATGCGCGCACCCACCCCAGCGGGCTGCAGCGCTTCCCGGATATTCTCCGACACCTGCGCGAACAGAAAATCGACTGCGAGATTCTTTTTCTGCACGCCGATGAGGATACGCTGCTCAAGCGCTTCAGCGAGACGCGCCGCAAGCACCCCCTGTCCAGGCCCGGCGTGTCCCTGGCCGATGCCATCCGCCTGGAGCGCCAGCTGCTGGACCCCATCGCCGCCAACGCCGACGTCTACATCGATACCAGCCGCACCAACATTCACCAGTTAAGAGACCTGATCCGCCAGCGCGTCGCGAACAAGGGCTCGCAAACCCTGTCGCTGCTGTTCGAGTCGTTCGGCTACAAGCACGGCGTACCGGTGGACGCGGATTTCGTCTTCGATGTGCGATGCCTGCCCAATCCCCATTGGGATCCCCAGCTCAGGCCCTATACCGGCCAGGACCGTCCGGTCGCCGAATACCTGGAAAACGACCCCATGGCCGGAGAAATGCTCGCCGACCTGATTCGTTTTCTCGAAGCGTGGATCCCGCGCTTCCAGGCGGACAACCGCAGCTACCTGACGGTGGCTCTCGGTTGCACCGGCGGTCAACACCGCTCCGTATACCTGACCGAACGCCTGGCGGCGCACTTCAGGAAACGCCATGAGAACGTGGTCATCCGTCATCGGGAGTTGTCATGACAGTCGGTCTGCTGATCATTACCCATGACCGGATCGGTCGACAGTTGCTGGATACCGCGACGCGCATGCTGGAAATCTGTCCGCTCGCGACCCGTACGGTGTCCGTGTCCGGCGACTGCAATCCCGACGCGACGCTGCTGGAAGCCCGCTCGCTCATGAAGGAGCTGGACCGGGGCGACGGCGTGCTGGTGCTCACCGACATGTACGGCTCGACGCCCAGCAACATCGCCGCCAGGTTGTTGGAACGGGACCGGGTGCGCGTGGTGGCGGGGGTGAATCTGCCGATGCTGGTGCGGGTGCTCAACTATCCACGATTGGGCCTGGACGAGTTGACCGACAAGGCGGTCAGCGGGGGGCGCGACGGCGTCCTGTCATGCAACCGGACCAAAGACGACTGAGCATGCAGCATAAAGAGGTCGAGATAGTGAACAAGCTGGGTTTGCACGCCCGCGCCGCGGCAAAGTTCGTGACGCTGGCATCCCAGTACTCCAGCAGCATACAGGTGGCGAGGGGCGGCCAGCAGGTCAACGGCAAGAGCATCATGGGCGTCATGATGCTGGCCGCGGCCAAGGGCAGCAGCATCAACATCACTGCCGAAGGTGACGACGAAGAAGCGGCGATCCGCAGTCTGGAAGAGCTGGTACAGGGACGCTTCGGAGAAAACGAGTAGCATTGCGCAGTTCGGCGGCCTGGGGGGCTGCCGCACCAGAGGGTGGGTGACATGGCAGTGCAACTGTCTGGAATCGGCGTATCGCGTGGCGTTGCCATCGCGGAGGCGCACATCCTTCAGCGCGACGCGCTGGAGGTGCTCGAATATTCCGTCCCCGATGATCTGGTGGCGGAGGAAGTCGACCGATTCGAACAAGCTGTCGCCATCGCCAAAAGTCAGCTCAGGGGAATACGCCAACGCATTCCCAAGGGAACGCGGGCCGACATTGCCAGTTTCATCGACACCCACCTGCTGATGCTGGAGGATTCCACCATCACCAAGGCGCCGGTGGAACTGATCCAGGCCCAGGGCTGCAACGCCGAATGGGCACTGAAGCTGCAGCGCGATGCCCTGGTGCAGGTCTTCGACCAGATGAACGACCCGTACCTGCGCACCCGTCGGGACGACGTGGACCACGTGGTGACCCGCATTCAGCGCATTCTGCTGAAACGGGACGAATCCCAGGACGGCGACGTGGACGATGAGCTGCGTGGGCGCATACTCATCGCGGACGACCTGACCCCGGCCGACACGGTGCTCATGCAACACCAGGGCATCATGGCCTTCGTAACCGAATACGGGGGCCCCCTCTCCCATACGGCCATTCTCGCCCGCAGCCTGGGCATCCCCGCGGTGGTCGGGGCACGCAACGTGCGCCGCTACCTGAAGGATGGTGAATTGCTGATCGTGGACGGCCAGCAGGGCGTGATCCTCGCCGGTGCCGATCAGGCCATCCTGCGTCACTACCATGACCGCCAGCATGAAGAACGCCGCTACCAGCGCGGCCTCTCACGCCTGAAAGGCAAACCGGCCGTCACCCGCGACGGCCAGATCGTGCACCTGAGGGCCAACATCGAGCTTCCCGAGGACGTGTCCGCCGTGCGTCAGGTCAAGGCCGAGGGCGTGGGTCTGTACCGGACCGAATTCCTGTTCATGAACCGTGTCGACACACCGGACGAAGACGAGCAGCTCCAGCGGTATCTGGAAGTGGTCAAAGCCCTCAAAGGCCTGCCGCTCACCATCCGGTCGCTGGACCTGGGCGCCGACAAGGAGGTGGACGGCTCCCGGCCCGTGGGGCGGCTGTGCACCAACCCCGCTCTGGGGTTGCGCGCCATCCGGCTTTGCCTCAAGGATCCGACCCTGTTCCGCCCCCAGTTGCGGGCGATCCTGCGCGCCGCCGCCCATGGGCCCATCAGGCTCATGATCCCCATGCTGTCCAACAGCCAGGAACTGTTCCAGATGCTGGCCCTGGTGGAGGAAACCAAGCGCGAGCTGGCCCGGGAGGGACGGGCCTTCGACCCCAAACTCCCGGTGGGCGGCATGATCGAAGTGCCCGCCGCCGCCCTGTCGGCGGGGTTCTTTGCCCGTCACCTGGATTTCCTGTCCATAGGCACCAACGACCTGATCCAGTACACGTTGGCCATCGACCGCATCGACGACGAGGTGAACTACCTCTACGATCCGCTGCACCCGGCCGTGCTGCGTCTGGTGCAAATGGTCATCGACGCCGGCCACAAGGCCGGTATCCCCGTGTCCATGTGCGGGGAAATGGCCGGCGATGCCCGCTATACGCGCCTGCTGCTGGGGCTCGGCCTGACCGAGTTCAGCATGCAGGCGGCATCCGTACTGGAAATAAAGGGCATCATCAACGACAGCGAAGTCGAGCCCCTCGCCCGGCTCGCACGCCGTCTGGTGCGCAGTCAGGATCCTCAGGAAGCGGCGCGCTTGTTCGCCACCATCAACGCTGAGGACTGACCCGCCCCCCACCATCCACCTGCCGGACAAAGGCGGCCGGCCGCACGCTTTCCCCGACAGCCGCCATGGCATATGGCGTGCGCCCACCCCAGTCCGCTGGACCCTGCCCGGGCGCATCGCTACACTGCGCGTCGAACAGCGTCGTGTGGCCCGCCGCGGCTGCGTATCCATCCCGGCCATCCATCCTGCCCGCGCACACCAGCCCGAGGATTCGTTCATGGCAGAACCCTCCGAACAGCAGCAGCCTTCCCGGGACCACCTGCAAACCCTTGCCGAGGCGCTGGAACAGGGCAGCGTCGACCCGGTGCGCACCCTGCTCAACAGTCTGCGGCCGGCGGAGATCGCCCATCTGCTGGAGTCCATGCCCCCCGACCCCCGCACAGTACTGTGGCAATTGGTGGACCCGGAAGACCGGGGCGAGGTTCTGCTGCACGTCAATGACGAGGTCCGGGCCGGGCTGATCCGTGACATGGAGACCGGCGAGCTCGTTGCCGCCACCGAAGGGCTGGATACCGACGATCTGGCCGATCTGCTGGCCGATCTGCCCGGCGCCGTCATCCATGAAGTGCTGCGCGCCATGGACAAGCAGAACCGCCAGCGTCTGGAGTCCGTGCTGTCCTACGCCGAAGACACCGCCGGCGGCCTGATGGACGTCAACACCATCACGGTGCGCGCCGACGTCACCCTGGACGTGGTGCTGCGCTACCTGCGCCTGCGCGGCACCATTCCGGAACTCACCGACAGTCTCATCGTGGTGAGCCGGTACGACAAGTACCGCGGCGTGCTGCCGCTGACCACGCTGCTGACCATGGAACCCGATCACACGGTGGCGGAAGTCATGGACCGGGATGTCGACGGAATCCCGGCCACGCTGGCGGCCACCGAGGTGGCCAAACTGTTCCAGGACCGGGATCTGATCTCGTCCCCGGTGGTGGACGAGAACGGCAGGCTCATCGGCCGCATCACCATCGACGACGTGGTGGACGTGATCCGCGACGAAGCGGATCACTCGCTGATGAGCATGGCGGGCCTGGACGAGGAAGAGGACATCTTCGCACCGGTGGTCTCCAGCGCGCGGCGCCGGGCGGTATGGCTGGGCATCAACCTGTTCACGGCGTTCCTGGCATCGTGGGTCATCGGTCTGTTCGAGGGAACCATCCACAAGATCGTTGCTCTGGCCGTGCTGATGCCCATCGTAGCCAGCATGGGAGGCATTGCCGGCAGCCAGACCCTGACCATCGTCATTCGCGGCATGGCGCTGGGCCAGGTGGGGCACACCAACGCGCGCTGGCTGCTGTTCAAGGAACTGGCGGTCGGGGTACTCAACGGCATGATATGGGCCCTGGTTGTAGCCGTCATCGCCACCGCCTGGTTCAAGAACGTGCATATCGGCATGATTATCGCTGCCGCCATGATCATCAATCTGGTATGTGCGGCGCTGGCGGGCTTCGGCCTGCCGTTGCTGCTGCGGCGGGTCAAGATCGATCCGGCGCTGGCCGGCTCGGTGCTGCTGACCACCGTCACCGACGTGGTCGGCTTCATGGCGTTCCTGGGCCTGGCCACCATTTTTCTCCTCTGACCGACCGACGTGGATATATGCCAATGGCCAAACCCTACGACATCGTTGTCATCGGCTCCGGACCGGGCGGCTACCGGGCCGCGGTCCTGGGCGCGCTGCGGGGACTCAAAGTCGCCATCGTGGAACAGGCTCAATGGGGCGGCTGCTGCCTCAATCGCGGCTGCGTACCCAAGAAGACCTGGCATCACAGTGCGCGCCTGATAGCGGCCAGCCGCCACCGTATGTCGGAACGGGGCGTGATCGGCGAGCTGCGCGGCGATCTGGCCGCCGCCTGGACGCACCAGAAGGGCGTGGTCGGAACCGTACGCGACAGCTACACGGATTACATGAAACGCCTCGGCATCGATGCGCTGGAAGGTCATGCACAACTGAAGGACGCGACCCGGGTGCAGGTGCAGCTCGCCGACGGCGAGCCGCGCCTGCTGGACACCCGCCACGTCATCCTCGCCACCGGCTCCAGCCCGCGGGTACCGGAAACCCTGCCCGCCACCCCCGGACGTATTCTGACCACCGACATGCTGTTCGATGCCCCGGTGCCCGAGGGTCGGCGGGTGGCCGTGGTGGGCAGCGGCGTGGTGGCCGTGGAATTCAGCTACATCCTCGCCATGCTGGGCTGCGAGGTGACCTGGTTGGCCCGCTCCAGCCTGCTGCGCAAGGCCCATTACAGCCCCCAGGCGATGGCGGTGCTGCGTCAGGCGCTCGGCCGTGAGGGCGTGGAACCGCGCAGCGAAGACGGACGCATCCGCTCCAGCGAAGTCACCGACGGGGGCGTGCGCATCACGCTGGAAGGCGGCGACACTGTGGAAGTGGACTGGGTCCTGCTGGGCACCGGCCGCCATGCCAATACCGACGGGCTGGGCCTGGAGGCGGTGGGTGTGGAAACCGACAGCCGCGGTTTTGTGCGCTGCGACCAATACCTGCAGACCAGCGTACCGAACGTCTACGCCATCGGCGATTGCGCCTCACCCATCATGACGGCCAATAAGGCCCTGGCCGACGCCACCGTGGCGGTGGCCAACATTCTGGAAGCCCGCAGCAGGCGGCGGGACGACCTGTGGGTGCCGTTCGTGATCTACAGTGCGGTGGAGCTGGCCCGGGTAGGCATGGACGAGGATATGGCCGAGGACGAGGAGCTGGAACCGGCCGTGGGCTTCGCCGCCTTCGAAACCTCACCGCGCGCCCTGGGTCAGGACGACACCGACGGTTTCGTGCGCCTGATCGGCGACATGGACAGCGGCGCCCTGCTGGGCGGGGAAATCGTGGGAGCGGAAGCCGGGGAGCTGATCCACCTGCTCGCCCTGGCGCCCGACCGGGATACCGCCCTGCGCTGGCTGGCGGAAGGACGCTTCAATCACCCGGCGCGCAGCGAGGAGGTGCTCAACGCCACCGAAACCATGGCCAGCAAATGGGGCATGCAGGACCTGATTTTCTGACTCGCGCCTCGACCAGGCGTCTGCCGGCGGACGCTTGGGTGGCCGGGTTACTCGCCCGCCACGGTCATGCTTTCAAGCAGCACCGATCCGGTATGGATGTTGCCGCGTCGATCCACGTCGCTGCCGACCTCCGCCAGCTGCGCGAACATGTCCTTGAGATTACCCGCCACCGTGATCTCTTCCACAGGATACTGAATCTCCCCGCCCTCGACCCAGAAGCCCGCAGCGCCTCGGGAGTAGTCGCCGGTAACCATGTTGATGCCCTGCCCCATCAGTTCCGTCACCAGCAGGCCGGTGCCCATCTGGCGCAGCAGACCGGCGAGGTCGTGGCTGCCGGGCTCGACCGTCAGATTGTGCACACCGCCGGCGTTGCCGGTGGTCTGCATACCCAGCTTGCGGGCTGAATAGCTGTCCAGCACATAGCCCTGCAGGACACCGTCGCGGATCAGGTCCCGGTCGCGGGTGGCCACTCCCTCGTTATCGAAAGGGGCGCTGCCGAGAGCACGCTTGCGATGGGGCTGTTCATCCACCCTCACGAACGGGCGGAACACCTCCTTGCCCAGATGATCCAGCAGGAACGACGACCTGCGATACAGACTGGCGCCGCGCACCGCACCCACCAGATGGCCGAACAGGCTGCTGGCCAGCTCGGCCGCGAACACCACCGGCACCTGGCGGGTGGAAAGGCGCCGGCCACCCAGACGCCGCACAGTGCGCTCCGCCGCCTTGCGCCCCACCTCGGCCGCCGGCTCCAGGTCGTCGGGCACCCGCGACACCGTGTACCAGTAGTCGCGCTGCATCTGGTCTTCCAGGCGCGCGAGCACCGCACAGCTCAGGCTGTGGCGCGTGCTGGGATAGCCGCCCACAAACCCGAGGCTGTTGCCGTACATCCTCAACCCCTGATGGCTGGAGACACTGGCCCCCTCGGAGTTGTCGATGCGGTTGTCGAAGGACCGCGCCGTATCCTCGCACTCGCGGGCCAGTTCAATGGCGCTCTCGGCATCCAGGCTCCACGGATGGTACAGGTCCAGATCGGGAATATCGGTCGCCAGCAGGGCGGCGTCGGCCAGCCCCGCGCAGCTGTCCTCACTGGTGTAGCGCGCGATATCGCAGGCGGCCCTGACAGTCTCGCGCACCGCCTTGGGATCCAGGTCGGAGGTACTGGCCGAGCCCTTGCGCTGGCCGAAGTATACGGTCACACCCAGCCCCCGGTCCCGGTGGTACTCCAGGGTTTCCACTTCGCCCAGCCGCACGGTGGCCGACAGGCCGGCTTCCATGCTCACCCCCGCCTCGGCGGCGGAAGCACCCTGCCCGCTCGCCTCATCGAGGATCTGCCCGACCAGTTCGGCCAGCACCTGCTGGTCGGGTAGAATGGGGCTGGTGTCTGGCGCTGACTTGTCTGTCATGATTTGCCTCGTATCTGGAATAGCGAAATTCTACCGACCACCCGTGCACGCCCACAAACCCCGGACGCGGCGAGCTCTGTTCGTGTCCCCGGTCACCGGAAGCCGACATGAGTGACCCGGACGATCCGGAACATGCCATACCCAGCAAGTCCCAGCGCAAGCGTGACGCGCAGGCCCTGCAGGGCCTTGGCGAACAGTTGGTGGCGCTGCCCGCCGCTCAGCTCGAGGCGCTGGATCTGCCGGAGCCGTTGCGCGAAGCGGTCGGTTTCGCACGCACCATGGACGCCCGCGGTGCCCGCAAACGGCAGATCAAGTTCATCGCTCGGCTGCTGCGCGAAACGGACGCGGAGCCGATCCGCGCGGCCCTGGAGGCCCTGCATCGACAGGACCGCCAACAGGCCCAGCGCTTTCAGCGCCTGGAGGCGCTGCGCGAACGCCTGTTGACCGATGGCGACGAAGCGCTCGCCGAATTCCTGCGGGCCCATCCGCACGCCGACCACCAGCATCTGCGCCGGCTGGTCAGGCAGGCGAGACTGGAACGGGAGCGGGACGGGGCGCCGCGCAGCGCGCGCGCCCTGTTCCGGCTGCTGCGCGAGTTGACCGAAACCGACTGAAGCCCGTCACCCGGCCCGCTTGTCGACGGCCAACCGGCTGCCCCATCGGACCGGGTCATCCACCAACTCCCCAGCCGCCGCAGCGGGCCCACGCTGTCCCGGGGCATCGCTTCGACCCGGCCGGCTGGGGGGGAATGAACGCCTCGGCCGCATCCCACGCCTGCAAGGCGCGCCAGCGTACGACGGCCGCCTTGTCGTGGAAACGCGGGACGGAGATCGTCGGTGGGAGAGCAACAGTTGTGTCATGGCGGCGCCCCGCAGCGACCCGAGCGGCAGCGGGCCCGCCGTCCACCGCCTCGCGCGACAGTGGGTCCCGCTTTGCTACGCGTAACCCACTCAAGCGTGGGTGCCACCCACCGTCAGGCTGTCCACCTTGACAGTGGGCTGGCCGACGCCCACCGGCACGCTCTGGCCTTCCTTGCCGCAGGTGCCCACGCCGGAATCCAGTTCCAGGTCGTTGCCCACCATGGAAACCCGCGTCAACACGTCCGGCCCGTTGCCGATCAGGGTGGCGCCCTTGACCGGCCGCGTCAGTCTACCGTCTTCGATCAAATACGCTTCGCTGGCTGAAAAGACGAACTTGCCGGAGGTGATATCCACCTGGCCGCCGCCGAAGTTGACGGCGTACAACCCCCGATCCACCGACGCGATGATCTCCTGGGGGTCGTGCTCGCCGGCGCGCATGTAGGTATTGGTCATGCGCGGCATGGGCAGATGAGCATAGGACTCGCGCCGCCCGTTGCCGGTGGCGGCCATGCCCATGAGCCCGGCGTTCATCTTGTCCTGCATATAGCCTTTCAGAACCCCATTCTCGATCAGCACGGTGCACTGACTGGGCGTCCCTTCGTCGTCCACCGTGAGCGAACCGCGGCGCTCTTCCAGGGTGCCGTCGTCCACCACCGTGCACAACGGCGAGGCAACCCGTTCACCGATGCGCCCGGCGAACGCCGATGTGCCCTTGCGGTTGAAGTCGCCTTCCAGGCCGTGGCCGATCGCTTCGTGCAGCAACACACCCGGCCATCCCGGGCCGAGGACCACGGGCATGGAGCCGGCCGGCGCATCCACCGCCTCGAGGTTCACCAGCGCCTGGCGAACCGCTTCCCGGGCATAGCCCAAGGCATGGTCCGAGTCCAGGAAGTACTGGTATCCGGTGCGCGCGCCGCCGCCCGCGCTGCCGCGCTCGCGCCGCCCCTGATCCTCGACGATCACGCTCACGCTCATGCGCACCAGCGGGCGTACATCGCCGGCCAGAGTGCCGTCGCTGGCCGCCACCAGTATCACGTCATGGACACCCGCCAGCGACACGACCACCTGGGAAACCCTCGGGTCCTGCTTGCGCGCTTCGGCATCCACCTGCTGCAGCAACCGCACCTTGGCCTCCGCGCTAAGCGTCTCGAGAGGATCCACCGGCCGATAGAGCGCCGTCGAGCCCCCGGCACGCCAAGCTTGCAGCGCGCTCTGGCGTCCGCTGCGCGCAATGGCGCGGGCCGCCCGGGACGCTTCCAGCAGGGCCGGAAGGGCCAGCTCGTCGGAATAGGCAAACCCCGTCTTCTCCCCGCTGAGCGCCCTTACGCCGGCGCCCTGTTCGATGCTGTGGGTGCCTTCCTTGACGATGCCGTCCTCCAGCGCCCAGGACTCGAATCGACTGGACTGGAAATACAGGTCGCCGCTGTCGATGGCATGGCCCAGCAACTGATCGAGGACCCGATTGAGGTCGTCTTCGCCAAGCCCTGTGGGCACCAGCAGTTGCGCACGGGCGATATCGAGATTGTTCGATGACATAGGACTCCTTGGGCAACGACCGGGCCCGGATTGCGCCCGGCAGTTACAGGGTACACCGCACAATGGTGCTGTAAAGTTCCAGCCGGCTCAGTAGGGTATTGCAGACGTAACGCCGATGGGGTCCCGCATTGTGTTCTACGCCACGCTCAGGAACGGTCTCCGCGCGGCGCACAGAACAGACGCCGGTGGTCGATACTGGGAAAATTGCGCCGTATGCTCTTCACCCGGCTGCGGTCGATCCTGGCGACCACCACCCCCGAACCCCGCGGCAGCCGATCCAGGACCGTTCCCCAGGGATCGACAATCATCGTATCCCCATGGGTTTCCCTGCCATTGACGTGATAGCCACCCTGGGCGGCGGTGACCACGTGACACAGATTCTCTATCGCGCGAGCCCGCACGAGGGTCTCCCAGTGGGCCTTGCCGGTGATCGCCGTGAATGCCGACGGCACGGCCGCCAGCTCCATGCCGGCATCCAGCATGCTGCGGAACAGCTCCGGGAAACGCAGATCGTAACAGACCGCCA
>DATFML010000051.1:0-8841 GCA_035266965.1 Gammaproteobacteria bacterium | reverse complement strand
CCCAGCAGGGCGGCCTTCATGCGGTCATAGCCCTGTTCCATGTGGCGCACGATGTTCTCCTGCACCACGATGGCGTCGTCCACCACGAAACCCACCGACAGGGTCAGGGCCATCAGCGACAGGGTGTCCAGGCTGTAGCCCAGCAGGTACATCACCGCCAGCGTGCCGATCAGCGCCGTGGGCAGGGACAGGGCGCTGATGGCGGTGGCCCGCACATTGCGCAGAAACAGCAGGATCACGCCCACCACCAGCACCACCGCCAGCAGCAGGGTGAAGGTCACGTCCTTGATGCTTTCCCTGACGAAATCGGCGCGGTTGTGGATGACGTCGAGATGGGCGTCGCCGGGCAGTTGGGCCCGCAGGCGCGGCAGCATGTCCATCACATGGCGCACCACCTCCACGGTGTTGGCGCCGGCCTGGCGCTTGACGGCCAGCACGATGGACGGCCGCCCGTTGAAGGTGGAGAGCTGCTTGTCGTTCTCCACGCTGTCCGCCGCCTGCCCCACGTCCTGCAGCAGCACGGGCGAACCGTTGGCATAGGCCACCACGAGGCGGTTGTAGTTGGCGGCCCGGTCCAGCTGGCCGCTGGCCGCCAGGGTATAGGCCCGGAAACTGCCGTCCAGGGTGCCTGACGGCGTGTTGGAGTTGCCCTGCTGCACGGCGCTGACCACTTGCCCTACCGACAGGCCGCGGGCCTGCAGGGCGTAGGGGTCGAGCTGGATGCGCACGGCGTATTTCTTGGAGCCGAACACCAGCACCTGGGCCACGCCGGGCAGGGTGGAGAGGCGGTCGGCCACCCGCGTCTCGGCGTATTCGTCCAGCTCGGTGAGGGGCATGTGCCTGGCGCTGAACGCCAGGTACAGCACCGAGGCGTTGGCCGGATTGACCTTGCGCAGCGTGGGCAGGGTGGTCATCTCCGGGGGCAGCCGGCGGCTGGCCTGGGAGATGGCCGCCTGCACATCCTGGGAGGCGGCATCGATGTCGCGGGACAGGTCGAACTGCAGGGTGATGCGGGTCTGGCCGGTGGAACTGGTGGACACCATGGAGTCGATGCCCGGGATGGACGAGAACTGCCGTTCCAGGGGCGTGGCCACCGAGCCGGCCATGGTGCTGGCGCTGGCGCCCGGCAGGCCGGCGGTCACCACGATGGTGGGGAAGTCCACGTTGGGCAGCTCGCTGACCGGCAGCTCCCGGTAGGCCACCAGTCCGAACACCACCAGCGCCACCATCAGGATGGTGGTCATCACCGGCCGGCGGATGAACGGTGCGGAGACGTTCACGGCTGTGTCGACGCTCCGCGTTTCGCCGCCCGCTCGCCCCTGGCCGCCGCGATGGTGCGCACCGCCGAGCCGTCCCGCAGGTTGCGGGGCACCTTGGCCACCACCGTTTCGCCGGCCTTGAGTCCGGCGCCGATCACCGACAGGCCGTCCAGCTGGCGGTCCACGGTGACCGTCCGTACCCGCGCACGACCGCCGTCGACCACATAGACGTAGCTGCCGTTCTGCCCCGGCTGCACGGCACTGTCCGGTACCACTACCGCGCGGGCCTGGGTGGCGAGCACCAGGTCCACGGTGACGTACTGGCCCGGCCACAGGGCCCGCTGGTCGTTGGGAAACCGGGCTTTCAGGCCCACCGTGCCGGTGGTCGGATCGACGGTGTTGTCCACGAATACCACCCGGCCGGTTTCCGATGTGCGCGACTCACGCCCCGCAGGGCGGAGGGTGACCCGCATGGTGCCCGCCGCCCGATAGCGGCGGATGCTGGGCAGCTGTCCCTGGGGCACGCTGAACCGTACCCGGATGGGGGCGATTTCCTTGATGGTCACCAGCGGCGTGGCGCTGTTGGCCTGCACCAGGTTGCCCTCGCGGAAGGCGACCGCGCCGCTGCGCCCGGCAATGGGCGCCTCGATGCGGGTGTAGCGCAGCTGGATCCGCGCCTGGGTGACGGCGGCCCGGTCCGCGGCCACCGCGGCGGCAGCCTCCTTGCTGGCCGCCCTGGCGTCCTCGTATTCCTGGGGCGTGACGTAGTCCAGTTTGGCGAGGGGGGCGAGGCGCTGCTCCTGCCAGCGCGCCTTGGCCAGGGCGGCGCGGTCGCGCTGCAGGGCGGCGCGGGCCTGGGCCAGGGCGGCCTCGAAGGGCGCCGGATCGATCTCGAACAGCAGTTGGCCGGCACACACCTCGTCACCTTCGGTGAATGCCACTTTCTTCAACATGCCGCTCACCTGGGGGCGCACCTGCACGATATGGCGGGACTGCACGCGGCCCACCGCCGTCAGCCGGATGGGCATGGGCCGCACGGCGGCCACGGTGGTTTCCACGGTCAGGGTGCGGGCCTTGTGGCGGGCGGCCGCCGGCGCCTCGCCCGGGCGCTGGAACACCAGCCAGCCGGCGGCCAGTGCGGCGCACACCCCGGCGGCGAACAGCAGTCGTTTGTTCATGGCTTGACCTCGGCCCCGTCGCTCAAACCGCCCACGGCATGGCCCAGGGCGCTCAGCGCGGAGTAGTAATCCAGCTCGGTCTGGATGCGGCTCGCCCGCGCGTTGGACAGGGTGGCCTGGGCGGTGAGCAGGTCCAGGATGCTGTCCAGGCCCTTGGCGTAGCGCGCCTCGGACACCTTGGCGGCCAGGGTCGCGCTCTTGAGCAGCGCCGCGGAGCTGGCCAGCTTCTCGATGCCGGCCTGCACGTCCTGGTAGGACTGCCACACCTCCTGTTCCACCTGCACGCGCAGCACGTCGGTGTCCGCCCGGGCCTGCTCGGCCTCGGCTTGCGCCTGTCGGCGGGCGTAGCGGTCGGCGAAGCCCGTGAACAGCGGCACCCGCAGGGTGCCGGTGACCTGGTAGCTGGAGCTGCCCGCACCGCTGCTCACCCGGGTGCGGGCGGCGTTGGCGTCGACGCTGACGGTGGGCAGGCCGGCACCGCGCACCGCGCGGATGTTGGCCAGGGCGGCCAGCTCCCCGGCCTTGGCCGCCAGCAGCGCCGGACGGGCGCGGCGGGCCGTGGCCAGCAGCCGGGTCACGCCGATCGCCGGCGGCCGGGGTTTGTGGGCATCGGACCAGGGCACGATGGCCACTGGCGCATCCACCGGATAGCCGGTCGCACCCGCCAGCCGTCCGCGCGCCGCCGCCTCGTTGGCGCGGGTCTGTTCCAGTACCAGCCTCTCCTGGGCCACCGCCGCCTGGGCCCGGTATACGTCGCCGACGGTGGACAAACCCAGTTCCCGGCGTTTCTCAGCCGCCTTGAGGCTGGTCCGGGCGTTCGTCAGGCTCTTGCGGTTGGCGGCCAGCAGGGCTTCATAACCCTGCAGCTGGTAGTAGTCCTGCTCCACGGTGAGGATCACGTCCTGCAGGGTCTGGTTGCGGCTCAGCCGGCTGCCCAGCAGGCGGTAGCGGGCCGCGTCCCGGTCCCCGGCGCGGGTGCCGAAGTCCCACAGCAGGTAGCTGAGGCTCACGCCGGGTCCGTAGTAGGTCTGGCTCGGTCCGGTGCTGCCCGCGTTGGACAGGGACTGGCGGCGCGAACGGGTGACCGACAGGGTGCCGTCCACCTGCGGCCAGTAGGCCGAGCCGGCGATGCCCAGTTGCGCCGCCGCCGCCCGCACCCGGGCCCAGGCCAGCCGGGTGGATGGATTGTTCTGCAGCGCCAGGTCGGTGAGCTCCAGCAGGGTCAGCGGATGGTTCGGCAGCGGGACCCGCGCCCGGGGCTGCGCGCCGGACAGGTCCACGCCCGATGCCCGTGGGGCGCCGCCGCCCAGCTCCGGCAGCTGCGGTGACGCGCCATGGCCTGTCGGCGGCAGCAACAGCAGCAGGGCGGCGAAAGCCAGACCTGTGCACACGCTGCGGGAAGACGGAACACCGTTGGATACGACTGCGACTCGCTGTTGCCGCACGATGGGCAGGACCTCGGCGGTGCGGGACCGCGGATATGACAGCCGCCGTTCGCCGGCGTCTGCGCGACTTGCTCAAAACCGATGCCGGGGCCGTCCGCGGGATGAAGACATTCGGTGTGCTGCCGGCGGTTGCGGGTCCGGCGGGTGTTGTTGCTCCGGGGACTCTCTGGCCTTTCGACCCGCGTTGGGATGTTGCCACGCCCCGGTACCCTTGGCAACGCTTCCTTGACGTAGTGCCCGGCCCGTCCGCGCCCCTGCCGTGGGGCTGCGGCGTCCGGGTCGGAACGCCCATCCGTCGGCAGTGTCGAACTGAGGCAATGTACACAGCGAATCACACCACCAGGGCGCGCCGGACGGCCATGGCCAGAACCCGTTGCGGTGCCTGCCCGGCGACCGGCGGCGGCTCCGCCTGCGCACCCCGTGTCCGCCGGAGCGACCCGCGATGACCGACACGCTGGACACCGAAGAGCAGGCCTCGCGCAGCCGCTCGGTCAGGGATTTTCTCGGCAAGCTGTGGCGCCTGTCGCGACCCTACTTCCGGTCCGCGGACCGCCGCCGGGCCTATCTGCTGACGGCGGCCATCGTGGTGCTCACCCTGGTCACGGTCGCCATCAGCGCCGCCATCACCTATTGGTACAAGGGCTTCTACAACGCCCTGCAGAGCTATGACGCCGGCCAGATCTGGCATGAGGTGGGCGTGTTCGCCGTGCTCGCCACCCTGTGGGTGCTGGCCAACGTATTCCAGCAATATTTCCTGCAGGTGCTGCAGAATCGCTGGCGGCGGTGGCTCACCGCCAGCTATGTCCATCGATGGATGCGCCGGCACACCTATTACACCATGCAGGTGGCCGGCACTGCGGTGGACAACCCGGACCAGCGTATCGCCCAGGACCTGGAGTTCTTCACCGCCCAGTCCATCCAGCTGCCCCTGGGGTTGCTCAACGCGGTGGCCTCCATCTTCGTGTTCGGGTACGTGCTGTGGACGCTCAGCGAGCCGGTGAGTCTGTTCGGCACCCATATCCCGGGCTATCTGGTGTGGGTGAACGTGGCCTACGCGGCCCTCGGCACCCTGGCGGTGATCTGGATCGGAAAGCCCCTGTTCTGGCTGAACAACATCTACCAGCGGGCCCAGGGCGACTTCCGTTACGGTCTGGCACGCGTACGGGAGAACAGCGAATCCATCGCCACCAGCCGCGGCCACCGGGCGACGGCCCGCCAGCTCATCCGCCGTTTCGAACCGGTGTTCGACATCTTCCACCGCCGCATCCGGCGCAACCTGGGCGTCAACGGTTTCACCTTCAGCTTCAACCAGGCGGCAGTGCTGATACCGGTGCTGGCGGTATTGCCGGCCTATCTCGCCAAGGAAATCATGCTGGGCGGGGTCATGTCGGTGCTGAGCGCCTTCAACAGCATCCAGCAGGCCTTTGCCTACCTGGTGGACAACTTCACCAGCAACGGCAGCGGCTATCTGTCGCTGACCGAATGGATCGCGGTGGTGGATCGACTGGACGAGATGCTCAAGGAAAGCTCACCCGAGCGCCTGCCCGCCGCCGCCATCCATGTGCGCCGTCGCGACCAGCAACGGCTGGCCATGCACGACCTGGACGTGGACCTCCCGGACGGCCGCCGGCTGCTGAGCGGGCTGGATCTGCAGGTGCAGCCGGGCGAGCGGTTGATGGTCACCGGGCGCACCGGGGTGGGCAAGAGCACGCTGCTGCGGGTCTTCGCCGGCATCTGGCCCTACGGGTCGGGACAGGTGACGGTGCCGGACGGGAGCATGTGCTTCGTGCCCCAGCGGGCGTACCTGCCCGAGGCGCGGCTGATCGACGCCATCGCCTATCCCCACGTGCGGCACATCGACCGTGACGAGCTGGCCCACTGGCTGGAAGTGTGTCGGCTGCCGCGGCTGCGGGATTCGCTGGACGAGTACGCCGCCTGGGACCGACGCCTGTCCCTGGGCGAACTGCAGCGGGTGGCGTTCGTGCGTCTGCTGCTGCTGAAGGCGCGCTGGAACCTGCTGGACGAGATCACCTCGGCCATCGACGAAGACCTGGAGAGTCGGCTCTACGAGCAGCTCACCGATGCGCTGCCCGATGCCGCCATCATCAGCATCGCCCATCGCTCCAGCCTGCGGCGCTTCCATCGCAGCGAGCTCAACCTGGGACCGGACGGCAGCTGGCGGGTGGCGCCCATACACCAGTCCGGGCCGGTGCTGGGTGGACGGGAGCGGTCTGCGTAGACGCCTTCGTCGCGCTTCGCACGGTTCAACGTACGGTCCCGGGTCACGATCGTCCCCGGCGGGTGGCCGGGCATGTCGAAGTCCGACACAGCCAAACCCCGACAATCCGTCCGCAAGCCGGTCAGGCCCCCTCTTCCGCGCCCTTCCAACCGTATTCTTGACGCAACTGGACCGGTTCCAGATGACGGCCTCATCGAAAAGCCGTTGACTCACGTCAATTACCGGCGCAGCCACGGCGGCGACAATTCAAGCTCCTGTCAGCCAGCCCGCGCGCCATGAGTCTGAGCGACTACGTCAACACCTTCGGCAGCGACGCCCTGCGCCGCTATGGCGAGCGCGTGCACAAGCTGGCGATCCATGCCGGCTTCACCTGTCCCAACCGGGACGGCGCCCGCGGACGGGGCGGCTGCACCTTCTGCAACAACGTCAGCTTCAGCCCCAACGCCCGCAGCGAGCCGGATATCGCCGGGCAGATCGAGGCGGGCCGGCGGGTGATCGCCAAGCGCACCGGCGCGCGCCGCTTCATCGCCTACTTCCAGGCCTACACCAACACCTACGACGATCCCCTGCGACTGGACGCTTTGTACCGACAGGCCCTGGCCGAACCCGATGTGGTGGGTCTGGCCGTGGGTACACGGCCCGACTGCGTGCCCGAGCCGGTGCTGGACCTGCTGGCCGGCTACCGGGACCGGGGCTGGGAGGTGTGGCTGGAGCTCGGCCTGCAGTCGGCGTGCCGAAAAACGCTGGAACGGGTCAACCGCGGTCACGGTTTCGAAGAGTACCGGGATGCGGTGCGGGCCGCCCATGCCCGGGGCCTGGCGGTGTGCACCCATCTGATCGTGGGGCTGCCCGGCGAAGGCCGTGCACAGGCCCTGGAGTCCCTGCAGCGGGTGCTGGAACTGGGCGTGGAGGGCCTGAAGCTCCATCCCCTGCACGTGGTGAAGGGGACCGCGCTCGCCAATCAGTGGCGCGCCGGCGAGTACAGGCCCCTGGAGCTGGAGGAGTATGTGGATACCGCCGCGCAGATGGTGCGCCTTGCGCCGCCCCGGGTGGTCTTCCACCGGCTGACCGGCACCGCGTCCCCCGGCCTGCTGCTGGCGCCGGCGTGGTGTGCCTTCAAGTGGCGGGTGCTGAACGCCATCGAAGACGCTCTGGCTGACATGCCCGCGACCGCGGTCGGCGCCCCCACGCACGCCGCGACATCCATGGCCGCCACCGGGGGAGCGCCATGGAACTGATCTGTCCCGCCGGCAACCTGGCATCGCTGAAGGCCGCCGTGGACCATGGCGCGGACGCGGTGTACTGCGGCTTCCGCGACGACACCAACGCCCGTCATTTCCCGGGTCTGAACTTCACCCCCGAGCAGCTGCGCCAGGGGCTGGCCTACGCCCATGGCCGGGGCAGCCGGGTGCTGCTGGCCCTCAATACCTACCCCCAGGCCGACCGCTGGACACGCTGGCAGGCGGCGGTGGATCGGGCCGCCGAGCTGGGCGTGGACGCGCTGATCGTGGCCGACCTGGGCGTACTGGACTACGCCAGCCGCCACTATCCGGACCTGCGCCTGCACCTGTCGGTGCAGGCCTCGGCCACCAATCTGGAAGCCATCCGTTTCTATACAGAGCAGTTCGGCGTGCAGCGGGTGGTGGTGCCCCGGGTACTGTCCCTGTCCCAGGTGCGGGCCCTGGCCGCCGACAGTCCGGCGGAAGTGGAGGTGTTCGGCTTCGGCAGCCTGTGCGTGATGGTGGAGGGGCGCTGCCTGCTGTCCTCCTACGTCACCGGCGAGTCGCCCAACACCTACGGCGCCTGTTCGCCGGCCAAGGCGGTGCAGTGGCAGGAGACCGCCGAGGGTCTGGAGACCCGCCTGGGCGGGGTGCTCATCGACCGCTTCGGGCCCGGGGAACGGGCCGGCTATCCCACTCTGTGCAAGGGCCGCTTCCGGGTGGCCGACCAGACCTACTACGCCATCGAGGAGCCCACCAGTCTGAACACCCTGGGCCTGCTGCCCGAGCTCGCCGCGGCCGGCGTGGCCGCCGTGAAGATCGAAGGCCGCCAGCGCAACCCCGCTTACGTCACCGAGGTGACCCGGGTCTGGCGGGCCGCCCTGGACGACTGCGCCGCGGACAGCGCCGGCTATCGCGTGCGCTCCGAGTGGCTGACCCGTCTGGGCAAGCTGGCCGAGGGCGGGGAGACCACCCTGGGCGCCCTGGACAGGCCCTGGCAGTGACGCCATGAACGGCCTTTCCAGCGCCTCTTCAGCGCCGCGCCTGTCCCTGGGGCCGTTGCTGTATTTCTGGCCCCGCGAGCAGGTACTGGAGTTCTACCACCAGGCGGCGCAGTGGCCGGTGGACGTGGTGTATCTGGGCGAGACGGTGTGCAGCAAACGCCGGGAGCTGCGTCTGGCTGACTGGCTGGAGGTCGCCGACGCCCTTGCCGCCGCCGGCAAGGAAGTGGTGCTGTCGACCCTGACCCTGATCGAGGCGGGCTCCGAGCTCGGCGTGCTGCGGCGCATCTGCGCCAACGGTCGCTACCCGGTGGAAGCCAACGACATGGGCGCGGTCCGTCTCATGGACGGCCGGCCGTTCGTCGCCGGCCCGGCCATCAACCTCTACAACCCCCACGCTCTGCAGCGTCTCGCCCGGGTCGGGCTGCGGCGCTGGGTGCTGCCGGTGGAACTGTCCGCCGATGCGCTGGGCGCCATGCAGGCCCAGCGCCCGGCGGAT